>UQNB01000005.1 GCA_900542235.1 uncultured Collinsella sp. | reverse complement strand
GCAGCTCGGCGGGGATGGTGGTTTCACCGTCCTCCGGGTAGTCCGCCACGATGACCGATACGATGTCGCCGCTCTGGAGCTTACCGGACAGCCCGGTGGCGAAGCTCTTGATGGTGACGGAGATGGCCTGCTTCGTGCCATCCAGATTATAGAGATACGCATTCTCGGCGGCAGGCGCGTCCGAGAGCTTTGCGGCGAGAATGTAATCGCCAACGGCAAGGTCCGCCTTGGCGTATTTGCCCACTACATTGTCTTTCGCGGTCATAAGGCCGGAGGGGAGATTGTAGGAGCCGACCTCGGCCGTGGTGACCATGTCTTTGGTGATGAGCTCGCCGGCGTGAATGTCCTTCGTCACACGGACGATCTCCGCCTTCTGGCTGATGCTCTGATTGAACAGCGGCGTGATGCCGAAGCAGATCACCAGTGCCAGCAGAATGCAGATAACGCCGATGACCGTGCGGTTTTTGAAAATACTCATGGAGCAAGTCCTCCTTATTCTTAGATGATATATGCGGTAAAGAAGCCCGCTGCAAGAAATGGCGCGAATGGATAGCTCTCCGGTGGACGCTCTTGCCTGCGGATCTTGTGCAGGGCGGCTATTGCAAGGTAGAAAAGGCAGTACAGCACCAGTGCCAGCACCAGTCCGGCGACTCCGCGCAGAAAGCCCAGCAGGAAGCCGGAGGCGGCGATAAGCAGCGCATCTCCCATGCCGCCGCGCCCTCTGTTGCTTGCCAGCAGGAACGGAACGGACAGCAGTAGACCCAAAAGGTGGGCGGGGCTGAAGGAAATCAGCCCCGCCCCTGCGATGACGATACCGGAAAGGTCATGGATCTGCCTGCGCCGGAGATCCGTCCATGCCGCGCTCATAAGTCCGATGAGGAACAGCGTCCCCTGCAGGACGGATGCCACGGATCAGCCGCCCAGCGCGCCGGCGTAGTTGAACATATCCTTGATACGCTGGTTCAACGTGGGCATGACCACATCGCCGAACAAAGCGTAGAGGCCCGCCAGCAGCAGCGCGCCCAGCACCACGGCGATTAGGATCTTGACGGCGGTGTCGATGTAGCCCTCACCGGAGCGGCGGGTGGCGGCAAGGCGGATGGCCTTGGTGCGGATGGAGTTGGCGGTGTTCTTGATAAACTTCTTCATGTGATAATTTCCTCCTACAATATGTTTTATGTTGTGGGTGACTTACATGGTCTGCTCCGCGGCGGGAGCATTGTCCGGCTGCTGGGCCTGACGGAGCGACTGCTCGTAGGCGTTCAGCACCGCGTCGTTGAACTGCTGGCGAGCCTCCTTCGTGCAGGGGAAGCAGATGTCATGATAGTCTCCGCGGCTGTCCTTGTACTGCGGCATGGCGACAAAGGGGCCTTTCTCGCTGCGGATGACCTTCACGCCGCGAATGGCAAATACGCCGTTGATGTCCACATTGGCGTTGGCGAGGGTGTACTTGCTGTCCTTCACGGGATAGACTCGGACATCGAAGGACACGGGGGACCGGCTTTCCTGCGCGGGGACGGGGGTGCTTGCTTTGGTCTGGTTCTTGGGCATTTTTCTTTCCTCCATTTCTGATGTTGATATGAAAAAAGCACCCGGCCGGGTGCTCATTTCACGGACACAGATCCATTTCCTGCCGCGGCGCGAACTCTATCTGCCGGAAGCCGACACGGTCGCAGTAGTAGAACTCGCTGCCGTCGGCGTCGTACAGCTCGAAGCTCGCCGCAAGCGGAATCCGCTTGCCGGTTTCGGCGTCGGCCTTGACCACCTTGAGCGGCGGTTGCGGGATCTTGTTGCTCACCAGAACCGGCGGGTCGTACTGCCCCTCGTCGGAAATCGTGACCTTGAAGTCATCGACGGGAAGAAGGGTCTTGCCGCATTCCGCCTTGAACTTCGCGGCGACGTCGGCGGGGATGACCTCGTGCACGGTGTAGGTGCCGTACGCCAGCGCCGCGCTCCAGCCCTCGGGCTTCGCCCAGCCGTTCGCATCGGCGTTGCTGTCTTTGGTTGTGGCGAGGCCGTTCCCGTCGGTCGTGATGGTGCACACCACGCCGCCGGGCGCGACCTCCTCGCCGGTCTCGGGGGATGCGATCGGGTTCGCCGAGTCGTTGATCAACTGGAACTCGACGCCGGGGACGAGCACGCGATTGACGTCCTGCGGCATGTCGCCCGCGCCCTCGGAGTAGATCGACACGGGCACCTCCTTGACGAGGCGGTAGTCGCCTCGCTTCACGGTGTCCTTTCGGGCGGGCCGTTCCCCAAGCGGACCCCGATCGCTTCGAGCGGCGCTTGCGCAACCGCGTATCGTTTGGTCGAGTTGGGCCGGTTGCCGCGCTTACCGGTTTCCTCGATCAGCCCCTTCTCGACCAAGCCGTTCACGGCGCTGATGACCGACCTCTTCGATGCGCCCAGGAAATAGGCTGTTTTCTGCCTGCTCTCGAAGAATTCGAGCCCGCATCGGCAGAACCCGTAGATTCGCGCGAATACAAGCAGTTCCGTGCCTTGAAGCCCTAGATCGCGCATCATGAACGGGAAGACGACGAGGTACCCCTCTTTCTGGTCGGCGTTTTCATCGGGAGCCCGCGCACGTTGCATGGAAGTCCGCACCTACCAGGATTCGAGCGCGTTCTCTTCGATCATCTGCGCGAGGTTGTCGGGCGTGAAGCGGATGCCGTGCCCGACCCTCACCCCCGAGAGCCGCCCGTCCTGGATCATGCGGTAGACCGTAGACGGGCTGACCTGAAGGTATTCCGCCACCTCCGACACGGTGTAGAGGGGCGTGAGGTCTTTCTTGAGCGTCGACTCGACTTTGGCCACGCGATCGTCGCGCTCCATGAGGGCGATGCTTCGATCCGCGTGCGATTGATGCTTAGCCATTGGATTTGCCTCCTTTTCGGTTTTCTTGCGGCGAGGTGCCGCCATCTGAAGCTGCTTGCCAAGGTTTACCGCTGTTGCGGTTTGTTGACGCCTGGCGGAAAGCGGCAATGCCCGCTAAGGCCTTGCAAGGCGAAGCTAGTTCTTGGAAGCGTCTGAAACGAGGCGCGTTGCGCGCTCGAACCACTCCATGAACTCGTCGTGGACGATGTACTTGCCGCGCTTGGTGCCCGTGAGCTCGCGCAGAGGAAGCGGGTTGGGCATCTGGCGGCTGAGCTTGTAAATCGAGTCCTCGCTCTTGCCGAGCAGAAGCGAGAGGTCTTTGACCGAGTAGATGGGCTTCGCGGCGATGCTGCCGCGAACGAGGCTGTTGAGGATCGAGACGGAGTCGTTCAGCCTGAGGATGGCCGCCGCCAGGTTGGCGATGTCGCTGGATTCGGGGTTTCGAAGGTTTTCGTTGGCGTTCATTTGGTTGCCTTCCCCGGCTTGGGGCAGAAGGCAGCACGAGCCCGCCGGCACCCAGCCGTTTTTTTAAAGGCGTGGGTGTCGGTCAGGCCCGTGCTCATCCTGACTATGTCGCTTTCCGCTATGTCATAGAGTTCTCCTTCGTGTTCTATCTACCCTTTATAGGAAGCGTGCCCTTATTGGACGTCACCGCCAAAAAGACGCACTTGCCTAAGCCCCTGTGGGCTTTCGTAAAATAGATATTGGATTTACGCATGGTCCATGCATGCGCCAATAGATGTTTTAGAACGTCAACATATGCGTCGCTATGCATGACCGATGCGCATAATAGACGCGCCCAAAACAGTGCGGCATTTTGAGTCGGTCAACGACTCATGGATTTTGTTTTATGCCATAAGCAACGGCGATATCGCCCGGGGCACTTACGCAGATTCGGTCGAATCCAATTTTTTCAAGGCTTTAAAGCCAGAGACCATAAGGTACACACCGCCGACGGCCCAGAACGCCGTCATGATCAGCCAAGGCATGTATCCGGGCAGCTGCGCCATGCCTGACCCGACAAGCATCGAGACTGAACATAGCCCGTAGAGCACCTCGGATGCCATCATCACTCCGACGATCATGCACATAACTGCACCCGTTCGGCCCCCAAGAGAGACAATCTTGCTCCCCAGGCGGCTTTCCGCCGTATACTCCATCGACAGTTTTTTGGCACCGATTATCTCGTCGGTGGTTACATCGAGGGCTTTTGCGACAAAAGGAAGCTTGTCCGTATCTGGCTGGGTCTCACCGCGAAACCATCGGCGCACCGCAGCCTCAGACACGCCAGCAGATTCGGCGAGGTCCCGAGTAGCCAATCCCTTCTCCAACATGCGGGCCTTGATAAAATTCCCGATTTCCTTTTTGCTTGCCGTTTTATCCATCATGAACCTTTCTCGAATTGCATCACCGATATTTCAATTGTGCGTTTCCGCAGGTCATTTAGCAAGTAACAGGCAGTTACATACGGTTACGCAAAAAAGAAAACCCATCTTACTCGGCAAGCAGCCCCATCCACAAAGACTCAAATGAGCTTATCGCCGCAAACCGTCAAGCAACTCAAAGTCAGATTCTTCCCCTCTTCGCGCCTGACCGAGGAGTCACAACTTTCACTATTATCAATACTTTATTACTACATTTATATTTTCTTTTACTACATATGATGATATACTCAAGCCGTTGCAACGAAAGGAAGCAAATGAAGTCGTACAGCGTGAAGGAGATAGCCGAACTGCTCCAAACTAACCCCGAAACAGTAAGACGCTGGATCAGGAAGGGCAAGCTCGAAGCGACAAGGGGGTCTTCCAGAAAAGAAGGCAGTTCCGTCTCCTCGGAGGCTCTGCAAAAGTTCCTCAAGGAAACGCCGAAGTACGCCGCCTCGGCCGCTGCTGCCATCTCTTCGCCAGCAGCTCTAGTGTCTGCTTCGGTCTTGGCCGCAATCGGAGGAGCTGCCGCTATGAAGATCCAATCTGACAACAGCATTGAAAACGCCTCCATAGATACGATTCAGATATGCGCGTATATCGAAAACGAGATGCGCTCGCTTAAAGAGTCAATTGCGCGAAAAAGGAAGACTATGGAGCAGCTTGAACAAGAAATCGAGAAGGACGAGAAAAACCTCGAAGGCCTAGAAACATTGCTCGGGAAAATCAAGACCGAGGAATCGAAAGCGGACGTATAGCAAAAAGAAAGGGAGTGCCAATGATGGAAATCGACGAGAACGAAACCTCAAAGGGCGACGGCGAGAAAGCTCAAGAAGACAAACCCGTTTCGAAAAGGCGGCTATTAAAGAAGGTCGTTATCGGCACCGCCGCAGCAGCGGTTGTCGGCATAGGGGCGGCACTCATCCTTAAAAACGGGCTCAAAACGAGCGCCCTTCATCCAAATGCAGCCAAGGCAGTCGCAAAGACGCTTACTGACAGCACGCTTAGCTCAGCCGCGCAAACCACAGCAGACGGCGCATCGAATGCCACTGCGGTTGCAACGAAGACAGTTAACGTGAGCCAGCATATCCGCAATCTTCACGAAGGATGGACGGCGTCGGCAGACGCAGTAAAACAGGCGCAAGCCGCCGGTGTCGAACTCGGTATCGGGCAAACGTTCGTCAACGCATATTCCAAGACCTATAGTGCTGCAGCATAGACAAACGCAACAGAAACGGAGCATCGAATGGAAGCGAAAGAAAGCATCGTTGGAAGACCGAACCCAAACCTGCCGTCAAAGAGGGGTGACAATCCTGAGGTCAAATGGGCTGCGCGCCTGTTTATCATCATGATGGCTTGCATGGTTGCCGTCTGCATCATCCATGCGATAGGGGAAGTCATGATAATCGCACATATATACGCATAACGAAGTATGGTGAAAAAATTGTTAGATACGAAATGCGCAAATTGCGGAAACGATGACGAAAACACGCTTTGGGACGAAGGCGACACAATATATTGCAGCAAGTGCGCGCACAGAACTTTAGTCTCAACTGGCGAAGATGATTTGGTCGTCTGCCCCTACTGCGGGGAGCTAAGGGACAGGAAGGCTTATTATTGCAGGAACTGCAATAGCGCCTGGGGATAAAACCGATAACGAGAAGGGAGCTCGCAATGGGATTGATGGGTTCGATATTCGATGCCTTGTCCTCCGACGGGAACGATGGTGGATGCGACTGGATATGCGACAGCTGCGGCGCTTACATGAACAATCAGCCAGGGTTTAGCGTATCAAGCGGCAGCTGGTGCTGCAAGGAGTGCGGTTCATGGAACGACGTCAGCGAAGACAACATCGTCGACGAAGAGGACGATGGCTATCTGGGAAGCTATCAGTACTATGTCGACGAAGAAGAACGAAACCGCGAAGAAGAAGAGAGACTTCGTGAGCTAGGCATCGATCCCTACGACGACTAAACGGCTGCGCCCCTACTTCTATCGTACTTAGGTGCATCACAGCGAGAGCATAAGCCGAATCAACGTTCGCCAACCGTGCTGAATAATGTCACTTGCAACGCGAATCAACGCCGTTGCGCAAAACTGCAACGGGGATATTCAACCATCCCCGTTGATTCGAGCCGATTAAGCCGCCCGACGCTATTCCCTCTTGCGAAACGGGGAATCGTAAAGCAGAGGTGCTCGCCGTTGCATGCTGTTGGACCTTGATGGGATGAATCACTCAACCATCCCGTCGAGCACTGAATCACCCGCTGATTCGGGAATGATTCGAACGAAACATGACGAGAGCGAACAATCTGGCGCCATATGGACGCATTTCACGGCGATGGACGACTTCCGCAATCGAGTGGGAATAAGCCGATAGGGCTTTGACCTGCACTTTTAAGTGCCGCACTGTGCTTCTGAGTTTCGTTTCGTACGAGAGTCACGGCAAAGCCACCAGCAACATTGGTGAGTAAATCCGATTATCGAGCCTCCGTTCCCATGTTGGGACGGAGGCTTTTTCTTTGCCGTTTTACTCCCTTTCACCTGCGATTTCGTTATTTACTCCCCGTGTTTCAAGACAACAGGGCACGGGGCGGTATTCGGAGGAATGGGAGTAAGGATTCATCCCAAGTGAGTGAACGCGCGGTTTTTGTCCCCGAGGGCGAAACGGGGTCGTTTCGGGGTCCGCGAAACTCAAATCGAACTCAACAGGCTTTTTGACGGTCTCTGCACGGTGTTTTCCCTGGTCGTTAATAGGGAGTAAAGAATCTCGCCGTCCCAATGAAAACGGGAGTATCCAGGGGAAATACAGCGGCGTACTGTAGTGTGCCGCCGTGTAAGCCACCACGTCATTTACCCCCAGGTGCGCCGAAAATGCCGTTGGATGCAATGGGGAGTAAAAACTCAGCATACACAGGTGCGAGCGTCGCTCACCGCCTAGCTTGGCGTCCTGATTCGGTTTCATTGGTTGCGATATGCGGAGAGTCGCTACAGTGAGGCTTTCCAGCCCTCGTATTCTCGAGCGTCGATCTCGCCGTCCTCAAGCTGGGCGCGCTTCTCGGCCCACAGCTCGATCGCCATCGCGGCTTTGGGCGCGTGCGGAGCCTTGGGGTTCAAGGTGAGTCCCGATCCGTCGGATGCGGGCACGATGCCGAAGGAGTCCTCCAGCCGCACGAGCAGCGACATGAGGTCGCCCTTCGCTCGAACCAGCCCCTTTCCAGACCCACGAAAAAGCATAGTGGAAGCTAACAGGAAACCCGCATGGATACCTCGGTATAAAACGTATCGGAAAGATTGCCGCCGTACAGGGAAAGAACCACATCGTACAGATCTCCCGATAGAGTCCAGCCCTGGTCTTTAGCAAATGCTCTCATTGCATCGTATGCCTCGAACATCGGATTGGTATCCACGGGTTCATCGTCTAAATACTTCTGCAGGTCAATACCATTAAGCCATTGCAGGTACGTGCCCTCCGGCTTAACACGCAAGCGGGAGGACTCAACGGGAGCAGTGATCTGCGCCTCTGCGCAAAAGCCCTGAGCGTATAGTCCTTTTGCAGCGCTCGCTTCGTCAACCCGATACGCCTCTTGGAACATGACCGGACAGCCCTGCTTTTCGCAATACTCCAGATGCTCAGAAATAGCACGCAAGAACTCCTCTTCTCTATCCTCGACATACGGCGTCGCCGTTTCGATGAAGTACTCTTCAGGGCATTCGACGATGCGCCACCTATGACCGCTTGACGAAATCTGCACCGCCCCATCTTTAAACCATGCCTGCAGTTTTTCTGTTTGGCCAAGCGCACCTTCGAGCATGCGTTGCTCGCGCTCTAAATCTCGTTTTTGCCGTTCGATGACATTTATGCGTTGGTGCAATACAGCATGCAAATGCTCACAGCCAGATTCTTGTAGGAAATCCTTGATCTCGCCCAAAGACAGTCCTGCACTTTGAAGTGCCGCAATAAGGGAAAAATCGGCAATCTGGGCAAACGAGTACTTTTTATAGCCGTTTTCTTCTTGGAGCGCGGGACGTAAGATGCCCACCCGTTCATAATGACGCAGCGTTTCTTTGGTCGTGCGGCACAGTTTTGCGAATTGCCCTGATTTCAGCAAGGTGTCCATAAGGCATCTCCTGTAGCTCTGTTAGCACGTGCTCAAATAATTTCCCAGCAGGCTTGACCGTGTGGTTACCCCACAGTTTATCGTGCAAAACATGAGAAAGATACCCTGCACCGCACGCCTCGAAAGGAATCCTCATGGGAAACGAATACAACGCAAATGGCCACCCTCTTCCCGATACTTGGCTTTCCACTATTGCCATAATTTGGTGCGGCCAGGCGGTATCGATATTTGCCACCTGCGCTGCAAGTTTTGCCGCAATATGGTTCATTACCGAAAGCACCGCATCACCCGTCTGGCTTTCCCTGGCTTCGGCCGCATCCTTGCTGCCCGTTGCGCTTTTAAGCCCTTTTGGCGGAGTAATTGCTGATCGTTTCAATCGTAAAAAAGTTATGATTCTTGCCGACGGATGCGCTGGTGCTTTTTCGCTCGTATTGGCACTAGTAATTACGCTGGGATACTTGAATGTTCCCTTGATACTCTTGCTTCTTGCAGTACGAGCAAGTGCACAGGCTTTTCACGGCCCTGCGCTTGCCGCCCTTATGCCGCACCTTGCACCCGAGCGTCACCTTATGCGTATCAACAGTATGGACCAGACCATCACCAGCCTTTCCTCAATAGCGGGGCCCGCACTTGGCATTTTGCTCTACACGTTTGTGGGACTACAGGGAGTTATGTTCCTAGACGCAGCCTGCGCCGCTATTGCCTGTCTTTGTTTAGGCGCCGCACGAATTCCTACCAACACTCGTACCGTCACACCCCAAACCTCTGTATTGGGAGACCTGCGTGACGGAGCGGTTTTTATCTTTCATGACAAAGGACTGCGCAATCTTATGTTCCTCATCATGATTACCATGCTCTTATTCATGCCTGCAAGCTCGCTTACTCCCCTCATGACTTATCAGCATTTCGAAGGAGATGGCTGGCAAGCTTCCCTTATCGAGGCAGTTTTTGGCATTGGCTTGCTGCTGGGCTCTGTTTTCATAATGGTTTGGGGCGGCGGAAAAAAACATGTGCCTATCATCATTGCTTCGGGCATCGTGATAGGGATCTCTTTGGCGTGCTGCGGCATTCTTCAGCACGACCAGTTCGCCCTATTTGCCGTGCTTATTGGCATAAGCGCTGCCGCACTGGGATGCTACAACGCACCTATCCTTCCCCTTATGCAAAAACGAACTCCCGATGAAAAGCTAGGTCGTGTCATGGGAATTTTCCTTACCGGGTCGTCGCTTGCCGCGCCGTTAGGGCTTATGTTCTCAGGTTTTATTGCCGAAGCTATCGGAATCACTACTTGGTTTAGCGTTTGCGGGATCCTTGTTGCCCTTTGCTGTGCAACAGGTTTTTTAAGCCGGACCATCCGCGACCTTGACGTGCAAACCACTAGCAAATCGCTAGAAAAGGAGTAATCAAGCTAGAGACGAGGGGTTGATTCGGGAAAAACAGCCCCCTTCCAAGCCACCCGCTGCGATTCCCAAGTAAGAAAACGAGAAAAGTTGCACGCAAAACGCCTGGAAAGGGGGTATTTTGTAACCATTTCAGGAAGTTTGAATCAAAGCATGGCTCAAACTTGATTCGGACGATTTAGCACCAGACAGCACGACGTGGGCGATATAGCACGAGGCACCACGACATGCACGGGTGCAACCATCGAGTGGGAATAGAACAGACGTTCTATAAAATAATATAGTATCAGATAGCGGGCACGGTTTCAATCGAATCCGTGCCCGCTGCTGTATGCGTGTCCTTGCACGCCCAATATGCGCCGTAAAAGCCGTCTTCTTCGACGTCAAAGTGAATGCGCTTCGTTTTTGCCTCTCAAAATCTTATTTTCACGATTTGCATTTTCATCCCGTTGTCACCGACCCTTGCGAGAAACCGGAAAAGGCCGCTGACAGAAGGGTCTCTCAAATCGTTGTAGCCCAGCATATAGCCGCGACTTGTGACCTGCAGACGGCTGTCCCACGTGCCGATTTCCTTGGCGGCATCCGAAACCGCAAAATATGCCCCCACATCCTTGATTTTTGCGGTCTTTAGCCATGTTTTTGCGATCATCTTTACTGCCGCCCGATTGGCAGCATCAAAGACCAGCACGCCGCCGGGGAAAGCGTCCTCCATCCCCCGCACCAGTTCCCGGACCTGCTGGGTCAGAAAGTAATAGAACACCCCGGAGGCAAAGAACACCGCCCCGCCGGAGGCATCGATTTTGCCAAACCATGCGGTGTCTTTCAGGTCGCAGGGGATATTATGTTCCCGATCCCCGGCGGGCAGTAGCTGCTGCCGCAAGGCAATCACATCCGGGAAGTCCAGATTGTAGATCTTGCATCTACCGTTGTCGCAGGTTCTGCCGGTGTTGTCCAGCCCGCAGCCCAGATTGACCACCGCCGCATTGGGGTGGCCTTTCAGGTAATCCCGCACCTCGAAAGCAAGATCACTCTGCCGTGTGGCCACCTCCAGCGCACCAAAGCGCTGCATCAGGCTGCGGGAGTTTTTCTCTGCCTCTGAAAAGTCGTAGTCGATCTGGTCGATCAGATGCACCGCTGTTTCGTCCCGATAAAGGTTTGGGTACAGTTCGGTGCACAGCTTCCGGGAATACAGCGGGAGGATCAGCGTCTCCTGCACGGTGTTTTTCTCAATTATACATTTCATAGGTTTCTTCCTCAGTGAATAAAAACTGTCATAATTGCCGCCAGCATAGCCGCTATGACCGTCATGCCTATCGCCATGTGCAGGATGGATGCAAAAATACCCGTGCTTGATACCCCTACTTCCGCGCCGTGACACAGAGCCACTTTTTCTTTTTGTGTATCTGCACCTCGTGAAAACCCGCCTGCTCCAGGCACGCCTTTAATTCAATGTCCTTGTAGATGGTCATGCCGCCGATGATCTGCGTCCACCTCTCGTCCTTGTCCGTATCGCCATTGCTCTCGTTGCAGATAAGAATTGTCCCGCCTGGCTTCAGCGTCCGCCAGACCTCACGGAAGCATCGGGGCAAATCAGGCCAAAAATAGACGGTCTCAAAGGCCGTGGCAGCATCGAAGTAGCTATTCTCAAACGCCATATCCGCCACACTGCCTTGCAGAACGGCGCAACGCCCCTCCTGAATTGCAGTTCGGTTGAGCTTTCTAGCCTTCTCCACGCTGACGGGCGAATAGTCGATGCCCTTGACGATGCCATGCGAGTTTTTTTTCAGCAGCCGTTTTATGTTCGCCCCGCCTCCGCAGCCGCAATCCAGCACCTTGGCGTTTGGCGCAAGTCGTAGAAATCGAAGCCCCCACCGCGCCACAGGGCTGTGGCCCAGATTCATCATGGCAACCATAAGTTTTCCGCCGAGGCCCACGGGCTTGCGGGTGTTTTCAAAGAACGACATCTGGCCCCTCCGATTTTGTGCATTCCGCATAGGTCAACGGGAACGAGGCCTTCAGCACTGCGCTTTTCTGCACCGCCCAGCCGTTTTGACGCAGGAAACGTAGGTATTCCTCGCTTGTCCACCTGCTGTGGAGGGGGAATCCCGCCATACTCATGAGAAAGGCTTTTGCCTTGCCGGAAACCGAGCTCCCCGCGTGAGTGAAGGTTGGCGCGATGAGCACGCCGTCGTCCTTCAGCACCCGTCTGATTTCTTGCAGGGCCTTTTCCGGATGCGGCACTATGTGAAGCGCGTTGGACGCGATCACCACTTCGAAGGACTTCTGTGCATAGGGCAGGCGGAACATATCTTGTACGGAAAAGTGCAGCTTTGCGGATTGATTGTCCCGCTTTGCTTCAAGGATCATCTTTGCAGAAGCGTCCGTAGCCTCGATGTGCGCCGCCGCATCCACGATGCTCTTTGCGATAAGTCCCGTGCCGGTGGCAACCTCCAGCACGGTTTTTGCTTTCACCACCGGCCTGATCAGCCCATACATCTTCTCATACGCCGCCCGGTCCTTTCGCATGAAACGGTCGTACCGAGCGGCATTCTTGTCCCAGAAGCCCTTGCGTTCGTGCATGGCTATCGCCCCCAAACAGTTAGAGCAATCTAACTATAACACGCGTATCATGTAGTAAGATAGGGCTAACCTTATTTTCTTGGCTAAGACGCATCTCTTCGGCTTTCGCTTATAGCGGCGCGAGTCAGATGCTAGGCTGGAGCTGAAGAAGGAGCTTGGCGGACAGGTGGGTCGAAACTGGTTCCCGGAACGGTGATCCAGCCAATTACACCAGGGCTCTAGTCATGCAGGTAAACCCAATCCATGACGGGAAATAGGTCCTTTTCTCTAGCTCGACGTCTTTCGGAGCTTGACGATTTGGACTGATGGAGGTGAGAAGTCCCTCACTGCGCCAATACCAGAAGATTGCGCTATAGACATCTCTCCGACCCTTTGAATCACCCCTTTTCACGCCACCCGCTACGAACCCCGGCGGAAACTAGGGAGTGATTAAAGGAGCGACCTGCGGTTTTGCGAATCAATTGAGTCATTCCCGAAATCGCGAATCAAGGGGCTGATTCGCTCAAATTGCGCACGAATCAGCCCTTAGGCGGCACGATGCGACACGCATCGACAACACTCGGACTGGATTAGACACTGAGTGGGAGTGCTTGAAACGAGGCGATTGAATAACTCCATCCATTTTGGTTAAAACAAAAAAAATGCCGCGCGCCTGCGGCATGAAGAAGGGAAATTCTTATGCATATCGTTGTATTGAGCGGCAGCCCGCGTAAGGGCGCCAATACCGATACCATGGTCGAGGCGTTTGCCGAGACCGCGCGTGAGGGCGGTAATACGGTTGAGGTCGTTCGCGTTGCCAGCAAGAAGATCGCCGGCTGCTTGGGATGCCAGTACTGCTTCGCCCATGGGGGCGTCTGCGTGCAGAAGGATGACATGGCCAACGTGATCGAGTCGCTGAAAGATGCAGATATGGTCGTCTTTGCTTCGCCTATCTACTGGTTCGATATCACCGCGCAGGAAAAGGCCGCCATCGACCGTCTGTACGCTTTCGGTGCCACGGGATTCCCGTTCACCAAGACGGCCCTTCTGCTCGATAGCCACAGCCAGGGCGTCTATGACGCGGCGATCGCCATGTACAAGTCAACCTGTGCTTACTGCAAGTGGGCGGACCAGGGCATTGTCACCATCAGCGGTATGACCGAGCGCGACAGCATGGCATCCTCGCCCAAGTTGAAAGAGGTGCGCGAGCTCGCTCGCAAGCTGGCCTAAGGACAAGAAGAGCGCATGGCAATCAGCACTAGCGGAAATGCTTGCTGCCCTTACCAAGAGGAGTGCTGATTGCCATGCGTTGATGCTCCCGCGGACAATTCCGTCAGCCACCGCTTGCATCCATTTTGGCTAGCTCTGTATACCGAACATGGCGTTGAAGAGCGTGTTCTGCTCCGGGGTGAGCTGTGCAATGCCGTTTTTATCGTTCTGCATTGGGTCCCTTTCGCTGGCGTCTCGTGCAATCGAATGTAGCGCGAGTATATGAATAGGGGCGCATTCCCTCAAGCGCCGTATAGAACAATTTTTAAACGCAGAAAAATAACTGAAAACAAATTAATCCGCGTTAAAATATTGTCAAACAGAAGTTCATGAGGGAAGGTTGCGTATGCGTCGCAAGGCAGACGAGCTCCTTAGGGAATGGCGAGACAGGACTGATAGAAAACCTTTGCTTGTCAAAGGCGTGCGCCAGTGTGGCAAGACCTATCTGCTCAGAACGTACGCTCAGGATCTTTTCGAATCGGTTGTCTACGTTAATCTTGAGAACGACCGGTCGGCGCGAGCGGATTTTTCGGGCGGTCTTGACCCTCATTCGATCGTACGCGCGATCGAGGCTCGTACGGGACAGCGTATCGTGCCTGGCAAAACCTTACTGTTCATTGACGAGATCCAGGCATGCGAGGAAGCGCTCACTTCCCTTAAATACTTTTGCGAAGATGCTCCCGAGTATTACGTTGCGGCTGCTGGGTCGCTTCTTGGGGTTGCCATTAACCATCAGTCGTATTCGTTCCCCGTTGGAAAGACCGACTTGATTGAGATGACTCCACTCGATTTCGAGGAGTTTCTCTGGGCGATGGGGCACGATCAGCTGGTCGACGAGATACGCTCATCATTCGCGTTTATGGGTCCTCTTGCGCCAAGCCTTCATGAAAAGGCGCTTGGGCTCTATCGGCAGTATCTTGTTGTTGGCGGAATGCCCGAGGCGGTCCAAACGTACATCGATGATCAGTCAATCATTGATGTGGCCGAAAAGCATCGGATTATTCTCGACGGATACTCCGCCGACACTAATAAATATGCTGATGAGCGCTTGAGCGCAAAGACGCGTGCGTGCTTCGATTCCATTCCACAGCAGCTTGCCAAAGAGAATCGTAAATTTCAATACAAGGTAGTGCGAGCGGGGGGCAATGCGTCTCTCTTTGGAGATGCTCTCGACTGGCTTGTATTGTCGGGTACGGTGGCGCGCTGCAGCCTAGTCGGGCAGATCGAAAGCCCTTTAGAGGCCTTCGTTAACCCTTCTGCTTTTAAAATCTACCAGGCGGATACAGGGCTGCTTGTCTCCAAGGCCGGTGCTCAACGCGCCGATATTCTTGCCGGCATCGGCGGCACATTCATGGGTGCACTTACCGAAAACTACGTCGCCCAACAGCTTTCAGCCATGGGCTATCCGCTGCATTATTGGGCGCGAAATAATCGTGCGGAAATCGACTTTGTAGTAGAGAAGCAGGGATGCTTGTCTGCGATTGAAGTCAAGGCGGGGGAGAACACAAGATCTCGAAGCCTGTCCTCACTTAAAAAGACCCATCCGGGCGTGCGCCTTATCAGGCTATCGACTAAGCCCTTTGGAATGAATGATGGGCTTATGTCTGTTCCACTTTATGCGGCATTTTGTCTATAGGGATGATGCTGCTGTAATGCATGGGGCCCGGAGCGCGATGTTGCTGCGCTCCGGGCCCCGCTGCTTAGTTAAACCATGACGGTTTGGCTGCCGTCGTCCTAGTCAAACAGACTCGGCATGTCGTTTTCTTTCATGAGGGCACCGGCAGAGGGCAGGCTCTGCGCGGTGAACTTTTCAGCCGAGACGCCGGCGCCAAGAATCTCCTCGGTCGTGCCGACGGTGGTGACCGAGCGGCCCTTCTTGGCCGTGAAAGCCTGGACGCCTTGCGTGTTGGTGGTCGTCTTGGTCTTGAGCAGAGACGTGTTGAAGTTCATCAGGCGGTAGTCGCTCGAGACCAGCGCGAGGTCGCGGTCTTCCTTGAGCACCTGGGCATACAGCAGCTTGCTGCCGCCGTAGATTGCGTTTTTCAGACGCTTGCGGTTGGTCTTGGTGACGTATCCGGCAAGTGCGACGCGCACCACGCGGCCGTTCTCAAAGACAAACAGCACGTCGGCCTTGTAATCCTCGGGGTCGATGACCCAGATGACGCTCTCGTCGGGTTCCATCTCAAGATCGGTCGGCAGGTACGAGCCCAGCTGGGCCGACTTGGTGTCCTCAAACGCTGCAACCTTGCACTTGTACACCTGGCTCTTGTTGGTAAAGACCAGCAGCTCGTGGGTGTTGGAGGACGGGAACTCGATAAAGGGTTTGTCGCCGTCCTTGTACTTGAGTGTGGTCGCCTTCTTGAGCACGCGGTCCGTCATCTTCTTAAGGTAGCCATCGCGCGAGAGCATGATGGTGACCGGGTACTCCTCGACCTCGGGCTCCAGGCTTACCTCGATAACCTCATGGGGCTCGATCCTACCCGTGCGGCGCGGCATCACATACTTCTTGTTGACCGCGGCCAGCTCGTCGCTAATGACCTTCTTGATGTTGTCCTCGCTCGAGAGGATCTCCTCGAGCTCGGCAATCTCGCCCTCGAGCTTGGCGATGTCCTTGGTGCGGTTGAGGATGTACTCCTCGTTGATATTGCGGAGCTTGAGCTCGGCAACAAACTCGGCCTGGGTCTCGTCGATGTTGAAGCCGCGCATAAGGTTGGGCACGACCTCGGCCTCGAGCTTGGTGCCACGAATGATGGCAATCGCCTTGTCGATGTCGAGCAAGATCGCCTCAAGGCCGTGCAGAAGGTGCAGACGCTCGGACTTTTTGCCCAGGTCAAAGTTAATGCGGCGACGCGTGGACTCAATACGCCACTTGACCCACTCGTGCAGAATCTGGCGCACGCCCATAACACGGGGATAGCCGTCGACGAGCACGTTGAAGTTGCACGAGAACGAATCCTGCAGCGTGGTCGAGCGATAGAGCTTGGCCATGAGCTTGTCGGGGTCGACACCGCGCTTAAGGTCGATGGCGATGCGCAGGCCCGAAAGGTCGGTCTCGTCGCGGATGTCGGCGATCTCCTTGACCTTGCCCTCCTTGGAGAGCTTGACGATGCGCTCGATGATAACGTCCGTCTTGGTGGTGTAGGGGATCTCGTAGACCTCGATGATGCGCTCTTCGGGAATCCAGCGCCAGCGGGAGCGAATCTGGAAGCTGCCAAGGCCGGTCTCGACGATCTTCTCCATCTCCTCGCGGCGGTAGATAATCTCGCCGCCGGTCGAGAAATCGGGCATGGGCATGTACTCGAGCAGGTCGCAGTCGGGGTCCTTCAGGTAGTGCATCGTGGCGGTGCAGACCTCGTTGAGGTTGAAACCGCAGATATCGGACGCCATGGCGACGCCGATGCCCTTGTTGGCCGAGACGAGGATGTTGGGGAACGTGGTGGGCAGCAGGCGCGGCTCCTTCATGGCGCCGTCGTAGCTGTCGACGAAGTCGACCGGGTCCTTGTCGATGTCCTTGAAGATCTCGGCGCTGATGGGGGAGAGCTTGGCCTCGGTATAACGCGAGGCGGCGTAGCTCAGGTCGCCCGAATAGTACTTGCCAAAGTTGCCCTTCGACTCCACGAAGGGGGCAAGCAGTGCCTCGTTGCCGGTGGCCAGACGCACCATCGTCTCGTAGATCGCGGCATCGCCGTGCGGGTTGAGCTTCATGGTCTGGCCGACGATGTTGGCGCTCTTCTGGCGCTCGCCCTTGAGCAGGCCCATCTTGTACATGGTGTAGAGCAGCTTGCGGTGTGAGGGCTTAAAGCCGTCAATCTCGGGGAATGCACGCGAGACGTTGACGCTCATGGCGTAGGGCATGTAGTTGACCTCGAGCGTCTGCGTAATCGGCTGGTCGGTGACCTCGGAGTGCAGGCCGATGACGTTCTCGGCGTTGACTTGCTTTTTCTTTGGCTGGTTCTTCGTCTTCTTCTTTGCCACGATTTCCTCTTGAACTATTTGTGGGCCGTCGTTATCGATTTGCTGCTATTGCAGGTCCAGCTGGTCCAGGTATTCCTTGCCGTGCTCGGAGATATGGCGCTTACGGCCCGCCTCGTCGTTGCCCAGCAACAGGTTGAACATGGTTTCCATCTTGGTGACGTCCTCGGGCTCCACCTTGATCAGGCGGCGCGTCTCGGGGTTCATGGTGGTGAGCCACATCATGTCCGGGTCGTTCTCGCCAAGACCCTTGGAGCGGTTGATGGAACACTTCTGATCGCCGATTTCTTTGAGGATGCCGTTTTTCTCGAGCTCGGTGTAGGCAAAGTAGGTCTTCTCTTTGCAGTTGATCTCGTAGAGCGGCGATTCGGCGATATACACGTAGCCCTCGTCGATAAGTGTGGGCACCAGGCGGTAGAGCATGGTGAGCACGAGCGTGCGGATGTGATAGCCGTCGACGTCGGCGTCCGTACAGATGATGACCTTGTTCCAGTTGAGGTTGTCCAGGTCAAAGGCACCAAGGTTCTTGATGCGCTTGTCCTTGATCTCCACGCCGCAGCCCAGCACGCGCATAAGGTCCATGATGATGTCGGACTTAAAGATGCGCGGATAGTCCTCCTTCAGGCAGTTGAGGATCTTGCCGCGGACGGGCATGACGCCCTGGAACTCGGCATCGCGCGAGGTGCGAATGGCGCCTGCTGCCGAGTCGCCCTCTACGATGTAGATCTCGCGGCGGCTCTTGTCTTTGGAGCGGCAATCGATGAACTTTTGCACGCGGTTGGCCATGTCGGTCTTTTGCTGCAGGTTGGTCTTGATGCTCTGGCGCGTCTTTTCGGCATTCTCACGCGAGCGCTTGTTGATGAGCACCTGCTCCATGATCTTGTTGGCGGCGTCTTTGTTCTCGATCAGATAGGTCGAGAGGCGCTCCTTAAAGAATGCCGTCATGGCCTGCTGGATAAAGCGGTTGTTGATGGCCTTCTTGGTCTGGTTTTCGTAGGACGTCTGGGTGGAGAAGCAGTTGGTCACCAGTACCAGGCAGTCCTGGACGTCTTGCCACTTAATGCCGCTCTCGTTTTTGTTGTACTTGCCCTGTTGCTTGATGTAGGCATCGATGGCGCTGGTCAGAGCGCTACGGGCCGCCTTCTCGGGCGAGCCGCCGTTCTCGAGCCACGATGAGTTGTGGTAATACTCCTGCATCATGAAGGTGCGCGAGAAGCACATGCACGCGGTGATCTTTACGTTGTAGTCGGGCAGGTCCTCGCGGTCGCGACCGCGGCGGTCGGCCTCGATAAAGAAGGGCTCAGTAAGGTAGTCGGTACCGACCTTCTCGAGCACATAGTCCTCGATGCCCTTGGGATAGCAAAAATCCTCTTCGGAAAACTCGCCGTCGTCGCCCTCGATGCGCAGGCGGAAGGTCACGTTGGCGTTAACCACGGCCTGGCGGCGCATGGTCTCGCGATACCAGTCGTGGGGAATGCTGATCGAGGTAAAGACCTCAAGATCGGGGCGCCACTTGATGGTGGTGCCGGTGCGGTTCTCGTCGCTGGGCTCAATCTCGAGCGCCTTCTTTTTGGCGCCGACGACCTTACCTTTCTTAAAGTGCAGAGAGTACTTGTTACCGTCACGCCAAACGGTGACGTCCATGTACTCGGAAGCGTACTGGGTCGCGCACGAGCCCAGGCCGTTGGTGCCGAGCGAGAAGTCGTAGTCGCCGCCCTGGTTGTTGTTGTACTTGCCGCCGGCGTAGAGCTCGCAAAAGACGAGTTCCCAGTTAAAGCGCTTCTCAGAGGGGTTCCAGTCGAGCGGGCAGCCGCGGCCGTTGTCCTCTACCTGAATAGAGCCATCGCGAAAGGCGGTGAGGGTGATGAGCTTGCCGTAGCCCTGGCGCGCCTCGTCAACGGCGTTGGACAGGATCTCGAAGGCGGCATGCGCGCAACCGTCGAGTCCGTCCGAGCCAAAGATGACGGCGGGGCGCAGGCGTACGCGCTCCTCGTCCTTGAGCTGGCGGATACTGTCGTTACCATAGTTTGCGGTGTTTTTTGCCATACTCGCTCTCTCGGTGCTCCCTTGCTGCGTTTTAGTCATATAGATAGTCAAGGTAGCATAGCCCAGGCCTCGGACGATTCTACCTAACACGAAATCCATCGAACAATCGTTCGGATTAACGGGTATAGTGTTTAGTGGTAACGCGGCATTGTTAAACAAATTTGGATACAAACGAATTTTATTTAATAGGGACCTAGTTTTACTAAACAAAATCGAATGATGCTGATTGCACGAGCGGGCACAGCGATCGACTATCAATCACGTTTACTCGGACAAAACCGAGCCGGTTCTGTCCGAGTAAGTTTGAATAGCGAAGCGAAATTGTTATGTCCACATGGCGATGGCGAACATGGTTTCCATAATGACAGATATAGTTGACATCAATTAGTCGATGCAATATATTTTTGTCATGTTGCAACGGATATCTGTCCACATTTACGAAAGGAACTCCATGCCGGGCAAAAAGAACCTACGCATGAAGGCGGCACGCGCGGCGGCTGGCCTTTCGCAAGCTGACTTAGCCCAAGCCGTGGGCGTTACGCGCCAGACTATCGGTCTTATTGAGGCGGGCGGCTACAACCCCACGCTCAATTTGTGCGTGGCAATCTGTAAGGCGCTGCGTGTTACGTTGAACGACTTGTTTTGGGAAGACGAAACCGACGCCGACCCTAATACTCTTTAGGAGTTCACTATGAAATATGAAGATCTGAAACTCGTGCAAAAGTGGCGTGAATATGCCGGACCAAAGGATGAGCGCCTAGAGGCTGAGAACGCGAAGATCTACAAGATTGGTTTCGTGCTGCTTTCGTTTGGCATGTTGATGATCTTTTTCTACCAGTTTATAGCTCGACAGGTTGCGTGGGTTCACAGCGACGCCAGTGAAATGCCGCATGGCTTTGCAACGCCGTTCGAGGCGGCCATGTATTTGTGGCTCGTTCTCGTGATGTTGATTTGCGCAGGACTGCAAACGCGGAAGGGCTATGTCGATACCAATCGTTTTGGGCAAACCGAGCATCTTCCTGTTGGATATTTCCTGCTTGTCAGCGGTCTTAGCGGCACCGCGTTCGCGCTTGTTATTACCGCAATGCGCTGTATCGCTGAGGCGCAGATCGTACCGTTCGAAAGCGTCTTTTGGTTGGCGAACCTGGCCACGGGCGTGTTCTGCGGTGCGACGATTTTCGCGGCCACGTTTGCTGTCCTGTGCGCAACGTTTTTCACGGCGAAAAGACGCCGTGCCAAGCTCGAGGCAGAACTCGACTCCTCAGACGACATTTAATGCGTAATGGGCCGGCTCTGGGTATCCAGAACCAGCCCATTTTGATGTTCAATGAGCCGAGTCGACGTCTCTCACAAAAGTAACTAGGAGCTAGCGAGTCCTATCCGAATTGTCCTCATTGGCGGTGCCTTTTTCGACCGCCGTGCGGCGGGGGGGGGCGGCGGCGGGGGCGGCCGGGCACCGTGAAAAACCTGCCGCGGTGAGTGCTGCAGCGGCTGCCGTAAGGGGAGCGTTACTGTTTTTGCGAGAAGGCGCTTCGTGGCGGTAGTGCCGTTCAAGGGTCAAAATGTCCAAATTGATCGAGCGAAGTGCCGGGTTCCGGAACGCGTTCGATGCGCTTGGCAGCCCGGTCGCTAACGCAACATGTGCGCGACCAGCTCGGCGCGTGTGCCGATGCCAAGCTTTGCATATACGTTGGACAGTCGATTTTTAACGGTGCCCGGCGATACTCCCATATGGCGTGCGATTTCGGCGTTGGTCCACCCACGGCAGGCGAGCATGGCCATGGTGAACTCTGTGGTCGTTAGATCGTCGGCCACGTCCTCGCCCGAATCGGGGTTGTGGATGCGTCGCCAGCCGTAGCTGAATCGATACGTGATCTCGATGATGCGTGCGAAATCGTCAGGGTATTGTGATTTTAGGCATGCCTCGATAAGCCCCTGCAAAAGGCCGTGGTGCTCGCCAATGAGCTCGATAAGGCCGTCGGGGCGCGCAATGTTCCAAGCAGCTCCGAAGTGCGTTTTTGCGGCGTCGACGTCTTTGAGACTCATGCAGGCCATGGAAGCCGACAGGTGCAGGAACAGCTCCGAGATGGGGTAACTTCCCTGTTTCATGATCAGGGCGTTTTCTGCCATGCCCAGGCTGCGGCCATATTCGCCGCGCAGGTACAGGGCATGCGCCATCACGTAGCTGGCGAACAAGCGCAGGCCTTCGGGCAGATGCGCCGCAAGCGGATAAAACTCTTCGGCAGAATACGGGGAAGGCAAGTGTAGCAGGACGCTCGCGGCCGAAGCGAACAGGATATGCGTGGCGTGGACGGCGGGCGATTCCTCGTCAGTTGGCGTATCGAGGATGCCCGCAAGGCAACGGCGGGCATCGGCGATACGGTTGAGCGACAGACTGGCATATCCGCAGATAAAGCATGCGGAATAGCGCAGCGCGGGATCGGTGGCGTCAAGATAGGGGCGCGCCGTCTTGGCAGCGAGGGTGGCCTGTCCGCGAAAGTACAGCGCTTCTGCCGTGGCAATGGCGCGCGAATCGGGGTCGGAAATGCCTGCGACCGCAGCGTCGATCTGCCCCGGCACAAAGGCGGTGCACATCAACGGCATGGGAACGCATGGGTAGCCATCGCAGTCCATCTTCCATCTCCCAACAGCTGGCAACACTAGCAGCAATTGTACTCCTGTTGCTCGGGACTGGAATTTGTGGGTATCGCCTACGATTATGCCGAACGTATAAAGGAAAAGTCCATTGGCGATGCTCCCAAGGTGGCTACCGAAGCCTAGCTGACCTCGATATTAGGAAAAATTGCCACCCCTGCAAAAAGCTCTGCCGCAGCGATGGGAAACGGATCTTGCTCTGCATATAATGAGGTCATATGACGGTGCGTTTGCATACGTGTAACGCATTCCCATCGAACCGAAAAGGAGCTTTGCATGGATCCCAACAAGCGTCCCGACGACATGGTGCGTATCACCACTCCCGAACTTGCCCAGGTGTTCATCGATGAGCAGGTCGCTGCAATCCGCGAGCAGATCGGCGACAAGAAGGTCCTGCTGGCCCTTTCCGGCGGCGTCGACAGTTCTGTAGTTGCGGCCCTGCTCATCAAGGCTATCGGCAAGCAGCTCATTTGCGTGCACGTGAACCACGGCCTGATGCGCAAGGGCGAGAGCGAGCAGGTCGTCGACGTGTTCCAGAACCAGATGGACGCCAACCTGGTCTATGTGGACGCCACCGACCGCTTCCTCGACAAGCTCGTGGACGTTGAGGAGCCCGAGGCCAAGCGTAAGATTATCGGTGCCGAGTTCATCCGCGTGTTCGAGGAGGAGGCCCGCAAGGTTGGCGACGAGGTCAGCTTCCTCGCCCAGGGCACCATCTATCCCGACATTCTTGAGTCCCAAGACGGCGTGAAGGCTCACCACAACGTGGGCGGTCTGCCCGAGGATCTGCAGTTTGAGCTCTGCGAGCCCGTCAAGCTGCTGTACAAGGATGAGGTCCGCGTGGTCGGTCGCGAGCTCGGCCTGCCCGAGAACATGGTTGAGCGCCAGCCGTTCCCCGGTCCCGGCCTGGGCGTCCGCTGCCTTGGTGCCATCACCCGCGACCGTCTTGAGGCGCTGCGCGAAGCCGACGCCATCGTGCGCGAGGAGATTGACAACGCCGGCCTTACCATCTGGCAGTACTTCGCCGTGGTGCCCGACTTCCGCGCCACCGGCGTGCGCGAGGGCAAGCGCGCCTACGACTGGCCCTGCATCATCCGCTGCATCAACACCGTCGATGTCATGACCGCCGAGGTGCCCGAGCTCGACTGGGCGTTGCTCAAGCGCATTACCGCCCGTGTCACCGCCGAGGTCCCCGGTATCTGCCGCGTGTGCTACGACCTCACGCCCAAGCCCGTTGGCACGGTCGAGTGGGAGTAAGAAATTCCTTAGTTATGGGGGTAAATCGTGCTACCGATACGATTTACCCCCCATAAACATATAATTTAGATGTGGCAAAGGGACAGTCCCTTTGCCACATCGATGATGTTATATGGGATGGTGCGCCACGCGGCGTGCTGTCCCGTTCGTTATTTTAATGAGCCGAGTACGCGTGCAGGAAGGGTTACGAGCATGGTCGTTCCGCGTTCCGAGCTCTCTTCGACCTCGATGGAGCCGCCGTGGAGTGCGGCGATCTCCCAGACCAGCGCAAGTCCCAGCCCCACGCCGCCATATGCCCTGCTACGCGATTTGTCGACGCGAAAGAAGGGCTGAAAGATGCTCGTCTGGTATTGCTCGGGAATGCCCGGCCCCTGGTCGTGCACGCGTAGCAGCACGCGGTCGCCCTTGACGTGGGCGCTGATTCGCACGGTCGAGCCGAGCGTGCTGTAGCGAATAGCGTTTTCGGCCAAGTTGAACAGCAGCCGATAGATGAGCGTGTCACTGCCGATCGTTTGCGCGTTGCCTTCGCTTTCAAGCGAAATGCCCTTCTGTTCGGCAAGGGGCGTCAGGTCGGCGAGGACTTCTTCGATCATCGGCGCCAGCTCAATCGAGTCGTTGCAGGGAACACTGCGCAGCTCGCTCATCTCGAGCAGGGTCTTTGTCATGTGCGTCATTCGCTCGGTCTGCTCTTGCAGCAGCCCGAGCAGACGCGCTGTATCTGCATCGGCGTCGGGGTGCTCGGCGCAAAACAGCTCAACCTGAGCTTGCATGAGCGCAAGCGGCGTGCGCAGCTCGTGCGCCGCATTGCCCGTAAACTGTTTTTGTGCAGAAAAACCTTCGTCAAGGCGGGCAATCATGTCGTTAAACGACGCGCTGCAACGCCTAAGCTCAGAGGGCACATCTTCGCTGATCTTTGTGTCGGCGAGGTTGTCGGGCCGCACGCTCTCGACTTGCGCTGCAAAGGTACGCAGCGGCTGCAACGCATGCCCGCTCACAAAGTAGGCCAGCACGCCACCGAGTAGCGTCACCGCTGCGGTTATGTACCAGCTCGTCGCACCAAACGATTCTTGGGCGTCGCTCACGACGATGGTCAGATCGTCGTCGAGCTCCTTGCTCGTCGGGTCGAACGAGTTGGGCGAGGCCGACTCCGCCTTGCTATGCTCCGACATTTCAGTACCGATTGAGTCCATGTAGCGCATGCCGGAGTAGCCAACCAGGCAATTAATAAGTACGCAGGTCAAACATATCAGCAGAGCTGTCATCAACGTGATACGCCATTGCAGGGACAGTCGCTTCATTCGCCGTCCTCCATAACGTAGCCCTCGCCGATTCGGTTGCGGATGGGGTCATGTCCCAACGCGCCGCGCAGCTTTTTGCGCAGTGACGAGATGTGCACGCGGATCGCGTTGCTAAAACTGTTGACACTGGTATCCCATACGTGGTCGATGAGCTCCTCCTGGCTTACCGGTCGCCCCTGGTTGAGCATCAGGTATTCCAAGATGCCGGTCTCCTTGCGTGTGAGGGATAAGGCCTCGTCGCCCACTGAGGCGACGCGCGCCTTGGTGTCAAAGCTCAGCGATCCGCAGGTCAGGACAACATCGCTTTGCGTAAAGCGCCTGAGCGTGAGGCTGCGGATACGTGCTGCCAGCTCGTCAAGATGGAACGGCTTGGTGAGGTAGTCGTTGGCGCCCGCATCGAGTCCCGCTACCTTGTCGGCGACCTCGCCGCGTGCCGACAGCACGAGCACCTTGGTCTCGCAATCGGTAATTCTGAGTTGCCTGAGCACGGTCATACCGTCGACATGGGGGAGATTGAGGTCGAGCACGACAAGATCAAAGGTCTCGATATCGAGCAGATCGAGGGCCTGCTGCCCGTCGTAGCAGCAGTCGACGCTATAGGCCAAGTTGCGCAGGCTGCGTGCGATCGCATCGCACAGCGCCCGCTCGTCCTCGACGACCAAGATGCGCATAACGTTCTCCTTGCATAGTCATTCACGCTTAACACGGATTTTATAGTCGGTATGGTCCAATGGGTCGCGAAACGAAAGGAGTGGTCAGATTGTTCAAAGCGATTAAGCCTGTGGCGCAGGTGGCTTTGCTGATCGTTGGGGTAGCCATGGTGTGCTTTGGCGTTATGCGCGGCGAGGCAGATGCCGTGCTGGCCAAGGCAATCAGGCTGTGCTTGGAGTGTATCGGAATTGGATAAAAGAAAAAACACTGCATCGCATCTTTTGGCGAGATTCCGCGGATTGATTCAGGCGGCGGCGACGCTTGCGACCAATATTCACCTGCCTAACTTTGCCAAGGGAGGCATCTACCAGGGGGCGGGCAAAGCCGTCTGCGTGCCGGGGCTCAACTGTTACTCGTGTCCGGCGGCTTCGGGTGCGTGTCCCATCGGATCGTTTCAGTCGGTAGTGGGATCGTCTAAGTTTAGCTTCTCGTATTACGTGACCGGAACGCTCATTTTGATCGGCGTGCTGTTGGGGCGTTTTGTATGCGGCTTTTTGTGCCCGTTTGGATGGCTGCAAGAACTCCTGCATAAGATTCCCGGCAAAAAGCTCTCCACGAAAAAGCTCAAGCCGCTCACGTACATCAAGTATGCCGTGCTACTGTTTGCCGTGGTGCTGCTGCCCGTCTTGGTGGTTAACGATGTGGGTATGGGCGACCCGTTCTTTTGCAAGTACATCTGCCCGCAGGGTGTGCTCGAGGGCGCGATTCCGCTGTCCATCATGAATACGGGAATCCGCTCCGCGCTGGGAAAGCTCTTTTCCTGGAAGCTCGCGATCCTCATTGTGGTTGCGGTGCTGAGCGTGCTGTTCTACCGCCCCTTCTGCAAATGGATTTGCCCCCTCGGCGCGTTTTATGCGCTCATGAACAAGGTGTCGTTGCTGGGGATCCAGGTTGACCAGGGCAAGTGCGTTTCGTGCGGCAAGTGCGCCAGGGTGTGCCAGATGGACGTGGACGTTACGCGTACGCCCGACCATGCCGAGTGTATTCGTTGCGGCAAATGCGTGGGCGCGTGCCCCGTCGATGCTATTAGCTTTCGCTACGGGCTGGGTGTGACGGGCGACAAACCCGCGCAGCCCGCGCAAGCCAGCGAAAACAAATAGGTACCTATATAAGCTTCGATATAACGGAGGAACCATGAAACTGTCAAAAATTGCGGCCTTGTTGATGCTGCCCGTGCTGGCGCTGACTCTCGCGGCGTGCTCTGCCCCCAAGGGCGACGCGAAGGATGCCACGAGCGGCGATGCGCAGATTGCCGAGCTTGTGGCACAAAAGCCGTCGAGCGCCGAGGAGGCGGCCGAGCTGTACCAGCAGCTGCTGCAAAAGGAAAACGAGATCTTTGCGAGCGATAACGCCCTATGGGAAAAGGTGTTCCTTGCGGCCAACAAAGACACCCCCATGATTGAGGACGGCAAGAACTACGGAGACTTTTTGCTTGATACTATCGAGGGCGCCAAGGACCAGTTTACGGCTGACGAGCTCAAGACGCTCAAGGCCGGCGCACAGCAGGTCCAGGAGATCGAGGATAAGCTTATGGCGCTGGAGAAGAAGTTCCCCGGATGTGGCAGCACGCCCGGCGAGGGGGAGAGCGTTGATGCTTCGGCCGCAGGGATGACCAACGGCGAGAGCAAGGAGACGAAGTTCCCCAGCTTTAAGGGCAAGGACTTGGACGGCAACGATGTAAACAGCGACGAGCTGTTCTCCAAGAACAAGGTCACCGTCATGAACTTCTGGTTTACCACCTGCAAGCCCTGCGTGGGAGAGCTGGGCGATCTGGAGAAGCTCAACAAGGAGCTTGCCGAGAAGGGCGGCCAGGTCGTGGGCGTTAATTCCTTTACGCTCGATGGCAACAAAGACGAGGTGGCCGATGCCAAGGACGTGCTTTCCAAGAAGGGCGTGACGTATAAAAACATCTGGTTTAAGTCGGATAGCGAGGCTGGAAAGTTCACCTCCAACTTGTACTCGTTCCCGACCACCTACGTGATCGACCAGAACGGCAACATCGTGGGAGAGCCAATCATGGGCGGCATCAACTCCGCCGAGCAGCGAGAGGCGCTCAACAAGCTGATCGATCAGGCACTCGCGAAGAGCGAACAGTAAGTCCGAGTGTGACAAAGGGACAGTCTCTTTGTCACATCGCAGATGTTATGTGCGGGATGGTGCGCCACGCGGCGTGCCATCCCATTCGTTATTTGGGGCGGTTCGTTACATTTCTCACTGGTACCGGCAGAAAACGGGGATAGAGTAGGACAAACGCGTCGAATGTGAACGGCGGGGGAGAGCGGGCGTGTGCGCCCGCGCGGGAGAGGTTGCCGTCCATGCTGGATCTCAAAGATATTTGCAAAAGGTACGTTACGCAGTCGTTTACGCAGGTGACGCTCGACAGTGTAAGTCTGTCTTTTCGCGATAACGAGTTCGTGGCCATTCTGGGGCCTTCGGGCTCGGGTAAAACTACGATGCTCAACATCATTGGTGGACTCGATCATTTTGATTCCGGCGACCTGCTGATCGACGGCATCTCGACCAAGGACTTTAGCGACCGCGATTGGGATGCCTACAGAAACAATCGCATTGGCTTTGTGTTTCAGAGCTACAACCTCATTCCGCATCAGACCATTTTGGAAAACGTGGAATTGGCGCTTACACTCACGGGCGTGGGGCATGCCGAGCGCCGCCAGCGTGCGCGCAAGGCGCTTGAGGCAGTTGGTCTGGGCGAGCACGTTGACAAGCGCCCGAGCCAGCTTTCGGGCGGGCAGATGCAGCGCGTCGCCATCGCCCGCGCCTTAATCAACGATCCCGAGATTGTGCTGGCAGACGAGCCGACCGGCGCCTTGGACTCAACGACATCCGTGCAGGTCATGGATTTGCTCAAGGACGTTGCGCGCGACCGTCTGGTCATCATGGTCACGCACAATCCTGAGCTGGCGTACCAATACGCCACGCGCATCGTCAACCTGGCAGACGGCAAGATCACCGACGATTCCGACCCTTTTGATGTTGCCAATGCCGCGCGTCGCGAGGCTAAGCCTACGCGCAAAACCTCGATGAGCTTTGTGACAGCGCTGGGGCTTTCGGCGCGAAACCTTTTGACCAAGAAGGGCCGTACGGCTATGACGGCCTTTGCGGGTTCGATTGGCATTATCGGCATCGCAGCGATTCTGGCGCTGTCCAACGGCGTAAACGGCTACATCAAAAAGGTCGAGGAGGATACGCTCTCGAGCTACCCGCTCACCATTTCCAAGCAGGACTACGACCTGTCGTCCATGATGGGCGGACAGGGGGCTGTGGATGATGGCTCGCCTGAAAACGCGGATTCGTCCGACGACAGTGCCGACGGCAAGGCTCAGGGAACCGATAAGATTCCCGTGGTCACGGCCGTAAAGGATATGTTTGCGAGCGTTAAGTCCAACGACATGACGAGCTTTAAGGCATGGCTCGATGCCGGTGGCGACGGTATCAATAAAGAGGTCAATGCTATCCAGTACGGCTATGGCGTGACGCCGGTTGTCTATCGTGCGGGCAAGGGCGATGAGAAACCTGTCCGGCTGGTGCCCAACGCTATGACCGAGGCCATGAGCGGCGGCGCAAGTTCGGCGGCAACGGTGAGCATGGATTCCATGGGGACCTCGGTCTTTAACGAGATGATTGACGACCAGAGCCTGCTCGACAGCCAGTACGATGTCGTTGCCGGCCATTGGCCTACGTCTGCCAACGAGGCCGTGATGGTGCTTTCGAGCCGCGGCACGGTGGGTGACTACACGCTCTACAGCATCGGTGCGCTGGATATCGATGAGCTCAACGACCTGGTTAACAGTGCCATGACGGCCGACGGTGGGGTCGAAACGCCCGAGGCCGGCACCGACTTTACCTACGACGATGCGCTGTCCACGACGTTTAAGGTGCTGTCGCCGTCCGATGCCTATCGCAAAAACGAAGAGACCGGCATGTGGACTGACATGTCTGGCGATGCCGACTTTATGGCGGCCAAGGTTGCCGACGGTATTGACGTGCGCATTGTGGGCGTGGTGCGACCCAACGAGACGGCCAATGCGAGCGCATTGACTCCGGGCATTGCCTATACGCATGTGCTGACTTGCCAGCTTATGAAGCGCGCCGCCGATTCGCAGATCGTGCAGGAGCAGCTTGCCCATCCTGAGACGGATGTCTTTACGGGCAAAACCTTTGACGAGCTGCAGGGCGAGGCCAAGCAAGGCGTGGATCTGGGCAGCATGTTCAGTGTGGACGAGGCGGCGCTCAAGAGCGCGTTCTCGTTCGATACGTCTGCGCTCTCGGGTGCGGCCGGCGGTATCGACCTTTCTGGTATCGATTTGTCCGGGCTGAACACTGACCTTTCGGGCGTTGGGAAGGATATCGACTTTGGTGACATTATGGCCAAAGCGCCGACGCCAGATTTCTCGGGGATTTTCGATGGCTTGGAGCTCACACCCGAGCAAATGCAGCAGGTGGGAACGCTTGCCAACCAGCTGTTTGAGGGCTTTTTGCAGTCTGATCAGTTTAGGGTGCTGTCGCCCGAAGATCTTAAGGACGCGTCAAAGCTTGCTGCCGCATTCTCGGCGTATCTTGAGAATGATGCCGCAGCCCAGCAAATCTTGGCACAGCTCAAAGCGCTTGGCGGCGATGCCCTGGCCGAGCGCCTGCAGCAGGCGATGACCGACTATGTGCAAAAGCAGCTGGCTCCGTATCTGCAGCAGGCAATGGACCAGGTGATGAAGGCAATCAGCGAGCAGATAGCGTCGACGGTATCGTCCCAGCTCAAGGCGGGCGCGGCAGGGCTTATGGACCAGATGGCGACGCAGATGTCTTCGAGTTTTGCCAACTTGGCGGGCGCTATGCATGTGGATGCGAGTGCCTTTGCCAATGCTATTCACTTCAACATGGACGCCGAGGACCTGAGTTCGCTCATGATGAGCTATGCCAAGGCGTCAAAGCTCACCTACGACAATAATCTGACCACGTTGGGCTATGCGGACGAGGCGGACCCCATCTCGGTCAAGATTTTCCCGCGCGACTTTGAGGCCAAGGAGCGCGTACTCGATCACATCGATGCGTACAACAAGCAGGTCAAAGCCGCTGGCCACGATGAACAGGCAATTTCGTACACCGACTACATGGGCATCATCATGGGCTCGGTGACCGACATCGTGAACACCATCAGCTTGGTGCTCATCGCATTCGTGAGTATCAGCCTGGTGGTGAGCTCCATCATGATCGGCATCATCACGTACATCAGCGTGCTGGAGCGCAAAAAGGAGATTGGCATTCTGCGTGCGATTGGCGCGTCGAAGCGTAACGTGGCAAACGTGTTCAACGCCGAGACCTTTATCGAGGGCCTCATTGCCGGCGTCTTTGCTGTTGTCGTCGTGGTGGCCGTGAGCTTCCCAGTCAATGCTTGGGCGCTTGCGGCCAAACAGGTCCCCAACCTAATGAGTCTGCCCGCGCAGGATGCGTTGGTGCTCATTGTAATTTCGGTGCTGCTGACGGTCGTTGCCGGTCTACTGCCTGCCCGCAGTGCATCCAAAAAAGATCCCGTGGAAGCCCTACGCTCCGAATAATGTGACAAAGGGACAGTCCCTTTGTCACATTCGAGAAAAGGCGCGGGAAGGGGGTGGCCCTTCCCGCGCCTTTTAGTTTGTTTTGCCCATCAACGTGATGCGGATGCTTGGATGGGTGTACTCATCAAACTCGTCCTCGGGATCCGTGTCAAACGAGTAATACGTTTTGACGGGCTCGTCACTCGTCCTGATAGAGATTCTCTCGTAGAGCGAGCCGTTCAAAAAAGCCTGCCTAAACTCTTCGGGGAGCTTATGCGGTGCCAGGAGCTCGGGGCTCACCGTCTTGACGTCTACGGTTTGGACGGCAGAGAACAGCTCGTCAAGGTCGAGCTCGATACGGGCGAGGTTGTCCTCGAGGCTCGCATCGGGGTCGACCTCTGCCGCGTAGCTCACTTCCGTGAGCGTTCCCTTGTTGTCAAAATCCAGGTACGTATAGGTCTTTTGGGTATCGGAGTCGCCGTCGTGCAAGTAGCCGCGGACGTGATAGCCGTAATCTTGATATCGCTCGTAGGGGTCATCGGCGGACACGTACTCGCATGAGGGCTCGAGCGCCTTGCGAGCGATGGCGATCTGTTCGGCCGCGGCCGCGGCGTTCTCCTGCATCTCGATGTTTCCCTGCGCCAGCTGCGGGATATAGGCACCGCACACGATTACGAGGGGCAGTGCTACAAGCGCGATGATCCACTTTTTCGCACGGGGGATGGGCACGCCACAGGCCTCTGCCATGGCCCTTGCGTTAGCGAAGCTCTCGGTAAGCACGTCAGCTGCAGTGGCGACGGCGCCTACGGCAGCGGCGACTTCTGCCGCGCCGCCCAGGTTGCGCGCGGTCTCTTTGTCACTGTTCTTGAGTAGACGCGCGGCGGCCTGCGTGCCAACAACGCCCGCAATTTGTGCCGAGCGGTCTTTTTCGCTCTGCTCGACGGCAAGTCGGTGCTGCATTTCTCTCCACTGCTTGCCGCGCATGCCAAAGCGCGGCGCGAGCGCGCAGTAGCAGAAGATGACGAGCTCGACGGCGGTGAGCACCAAGGCGGTCATCATGCCCGTCTCTTGGAAGCCTTCGTGATGGAAGACGATGTCGTCGATCATTTCGAAGGGAATGATCGATAAGGGCAGCACGAATGCCATGGCGAGCGCCGCTCCGGCAACCTTGGGGCAGATGCAGTATCGCTGGATGCGCTTACGCTCTTGTTCGGAAAGTGTTGCCATGGCTGGTCCTTGGTGTCGTAACGGTCGTTGCGGCGCATGGGGCGCGGGGCGCATCAGTTTGAGCTAGCGCTGGATAAGAACATAGAGCAAGATGCTCATCGCGATGAGCAAGAAGCCTGCGATGTTAAACATCAGTGTGGCAAAGTTGCCCACGATGGGGCGTTCGACATAGCTTTTGTCTGGGTTGCTGGGGTTGTAGTGCACAGTCATTTGGCTACCGAGGGGCCAAAGCTGCTCCGCGAGAGTGCTTAGGCGGGCGATGGGGCCTGTCTGCACATGCAGCCAGCCCTTGGCGTCTTCGTAGGCGGTGACTTGCGTGCGGATGGGGAGTCCCGACATGCTTTTGGTCCTTATGCCGCGGAATTGTTTTTTCGCGCGGTATTGCGCGCCGTCGACGGTGTATTCCAAAACGGGATACATCCTGCCTTCGCCCATAAAGCGATGGTCGATGACCGTTCCCGTGGTCACGGCGGTACAGGCCTTGGCTTTCTTGTGGGCAGCAGCCTTCATGAGCATGCTCGCTCCGATAAGCAGGATGCCGATGCCCCCAACCAAGATGAGCGCGAGCAGGGATATCTGCGACGTGGTCACGGCGTTCTCCTTTGGCACGATACCGTCATATGTGACCCAGTATAGAGAATCCCGCCATCGATGAGCTGCTGCAGGGAGTTTGAATTCTCATCGCTTTCCGCCTGGGCGCTCGTTTGAATGTGACAAAGGGACAGTCCCTTTGTCACATTGGGGACTGCGGAAATCGAGGTCTAATACTTTTCCCGAAAAGTGAACGGCTGTATTTGGACCCCCGAAGCATTGACATTTTAGGCGTCAAAACCGCAGGATTTGACTAGCAAAACCGCGGGAAATTGCACGCCAAAAGTGTCGATGCTTCGGGGGTCCGTTTTCACTCGTTCACTTCTCGGGAAAAGTATTAGACCTCGAAATTTGGGCGGCGTTCGCGAACGGCAACTAGCTTGCGTCCGGTAGCCGGCACTTGGGGCAAAGGGACTGCCCTTTTGCCCCTTCACCATTGCGTCGTATCTGGTGTGGAAAAAATATCGCCTGCGTTCTCGCGCCTGCGAAGAGTTCCTGAACCGCTTGAATGGGATGTGACAAAGGGACTGTCCCTTTGTCACATTGATTTGAGAGTGGATGTTGATGAATTTATCGCTGGCCCCTATGGAGGGGATTACCGGGCATGTGTTCCGTCGCGTGCATGCGGAGTGCTTTGGCGCGCTCGATTGTTATTACACGCCGTTTTTGCCGCCGCCGCGGGTGGGCAACCGCTTTGGTGGCAAGGCGTTTAAAGAGGTCGATCCTGCCAATAACCAGGGGCTTAACGTAGTACCTCAGCTGATGTCCAAGAATGCGGACGAGTTTGTGTGGGCGGCGCAGGTGCTCGCCGAGATGGGGTACCGCGAGGTCAATCTCAACCTTGGCTGCCCCTCGGGTACGGTTGTTGCCAAAGGCAAGGGTTCGGGCTTTCTGCGCAACCTGGATGAGCTCGAGGTGTTCTTGAGCGACGTGTGCGAACGCTCACCCTTGCCGGTGTCGGTCAAGACCAGGCTGGGGTTGGAAAGCGATGACGAGTACGAACGCGTGCTCGACCTCTATTGCCGCATGCCGCTGGCAGAGCTGATCGTGCATCCGCGCGTGCAAAAGGACCGTTATACGGGCTCGCCGCGTAAAGAGTTTTACGGCGAGACGCTGAAGCGGGCGCCGTTTCCCGTGGCCTATAACGGCGACATCTTTGATCTTGAGGACATGGACGCGCTGGTGGAGGCCTATCCCGGAACGCGCCACGTAATGTTGGGGCGCGGCTTGCTTGCGAATCCCGCGTTGGCCCGCATGGTTGCCGGCGGCCCTGCTGCCACGGCTGCCGAGCTGCAGCGTTTCCACGACACGCTGTTTGCGGCGTATGCAGAAGAGATTGGCGGCAACGCGGTCTTTCGCATGAAGGAGTGGTGGTTCTACGCCAAGTGCGCCTTCGCCGATCCCGCTACCGTTCACAAGATCGTGCGCAAGACCAAAAAGGTCGACGAATACCGCGCCGCCGTCGAGCGCGTCTTCCGCGAACAGCCACTTGCGCCCATAGCCCGCTTTCACGGCTAGTTAGTCATTGGGTGTTCTTTAACGACTAGTCATTTAAGAACGTCCCCAATGACTATGGGACGGACGGGATGCGCGTGCTAGAGCAGGTTCTTCTGTACCCATGCGATGATGTCGCTCGACTCGTAGAGTGGTTTGCCGTCGATGAACAGGCAGGGAACCTGGCGTTTTCCGCCGATGGAGATGAGTGTCTGTTCGGCATCGGAATCGGTCGAGATATTGCGCTCGGGAATGGTCACGCCGTTATCGGCCAAAAAGTGCTTGACCTTTATGCAATACGGGCAGCCGGTCATAACGTACAGTGCGAGCTCATGATTAGTAGCCATAGGTCTCCAATCGGTTGCGGTTTTGATTGAAATACCCAAAGCCGCCGCGGTCTATGCGCGGGCCAGTGACAACTCGATGGCCTGGGCCAGAAACGCCGTGGCTCCGGTGCCGCAGGGCTTGTCGTAGTAGTCAACAAAGCGCTGGTCGGCAAGATAGCCGTGGGCGAGGCCCAGGTACGCTTCGTTCTGGGGTTCGCGTCCCCAGTTGAGACCAATCCAACGACGATGCATCGCGACAAGCTTGCGAGCCTCGCTTCCATCCGCATCGCCGTCGCCCATGGCAATCGAGAGTTGACCCAGAATAGCGCGTTCAAGTTCCTTCATGTCGTTCCATGTCTGAGGATCCATGTCCAGCAGCGCTTCGTTTGCTGCATCGACGGCTTCATCGCCGTAGCGCTCCCGCGCCTCGGCACCGTAGCGCTCCTCGTTTTCCTGCACGGTGCGCCAGCGCTCCAGTTGCGGCAGGACGGCGCCCATGAGCGAGACGGCTTCGTCGAGCGACATGCCGGTGTTTTGCGCCAGCCGCGGGGCACAATCTTCAATCATCGCCTCCATGGTGGTGTCGTAGGTGTACTTGCCGTGGTCGTAGCACCACTTGCAGTAATGGTCGGTCGTGGCGCCCGTGGCGTCGGTGCCGCAGTCGTCGGGCGTGAGTATCATGCCGCAGCTCTGACAATAGTGCTCGGGCATTTCGAGCAGATGAGACAGGGGCTCGCCAGTCACAGCGGCGATGAGCTTCATCATGTCGATGCCCGGTGTGACCTCGCCGCGCTCCCAACGGCTGACGGCTTGGCGCGTGACGAAGAGCTTGGCGGCGAGCTGCTCTTGGGTAAGGTGATGGGCGCGACGGATGGCAATGAGCTTTTCTGAAAAGGCCATAGCGGCTCCTTTCTGCTGGTTAATGGCTTAAGCATACGCGGCGGCAGGCACCCTTCCAAGCAACCGTTGGTTGCACGACGGGAAACCGCGGCGAAGAATTGCGCGCAACGCCCCACGCCTCCATGCCGTACAATGGCCGGCATGGAACCTATTGCACACATACATACCGACCTGCCGCAGAAGTTCGGCATTCCGCGCAACAGCTTTTTGGCGCCCCATCTGCAGGGACGCATCGTCTTTGAACCGGAATTTGCCTCCAACGCAGCAGTTGAGGGCCTGGATTCCTTCTCTCACTTATGGCTGCTGTGGCGCTTCGAAAACGGAACGCCCGGCGGCACGGCTAAGGACATAGCTGCCGATGCCAAGTCGCAGGACAGGTCCGGCACCAACGTCAAGTGGTCGAAAACCGTGCGTCCGCCGCGCCTGGGTGGAGCCGAGCGTGTGGGCGTCTTTGCCACGCGCAGTCCGTTTCGCCCTAATTCCATTGGGCTCACCTGCGTCAAGCTCGACCGCGTGGAGCTTACCGACGATGGTCCCATCATCCATGTGTTGGGGGCCGACCTGCGCGACGGCACGCCCATCTACGACATTAAGCCCTACATTCCGTTTGCGGACTGCCACCCGGATGCAACGGGCGGCTGGATTGAGGATGCTCCGTGGCAAGAGCTCGATGTTGAGTTTCCGCAGGCGCTGCAGGATATGGTCTCGCCCGCAAAGCTCCCCGGCTTGGTCGAGGTCCTTCGCCAAGATCCGCGCCGCGCGGGCAGCAAGCACGAGCCAAACCGCGTCTATCATCTTGCCTTCGCCGGGCTCGACATATCGTTTACGGTCGATGAAACCCAGCTAACCGTAGTCGCCATCAACGACGCGCGAGACTAACCAGCCATTCGCCCGCACCCGTCAAATTAAGCGCCAAACCCCGCGCCAAAACCGCCCGTGCTGGTGGACAATAGCGCCTATCGAAACAGTCTACTTTGCACGGGGGTCCAGCATGAAATACGACTTCACTTCAATCATCGACCGCCACGGCATGGACTCCATCGCCGTTGACTCTTGGGGCGAGATCCCCGGTATGGCTCCGAACGCACCCGACGAGGGCTTCGACCGCATCCCCATGTGGGTGGCTGACATGAATTTTGCCACGGTGCCCACGGTCCAGGAACACATCATTCAGCGTGCCCAGCACCCCATGTTCGGCTATTTCAATCCGCGTCCCGAGTACTTCGACCGCATCATCGAATGGCAGAATCGCCGCAATGGCGTCGAAGGTTTGAGCCCTGAACATATCGGCTACGAAAACGGCGTGCTGGGCGGCGTCGTGTCGACGCTGCGCGCGTATGTCCAGCCGGGCGATGCGGTGCTGGTCCACAGCCCCACCTACATCGGCTTTACCAAGTCCATCGAGGCCGCGGGCTATCGCATTGTCCACAGCCCGCTTAAACTCGACAACCGGGGCGTGTGGCGCATGGACTTTGAGGACATGGAGTGCAAACTCGCCCAAAACAACATCCATGCCGCGGTGTTCTGCTCGCCGCACAATCCCTGCGGCCGCGTATGGGAGCGCAACGAGATTGAGCGCGCCATGGACATCTATTGCCAGCACGATTGCGTGGTGATCTCGGACGAGATTTGGTCCGATATCATTCTGCCGGGTCACAAGCATATTCCGACGCAGTCGGTGAGCGAGGATGCCCGCATGCGCACGGTTGCCCTCTATGCGCCGAGCAAGACGTTCAACCTGGCGGGCTTGGTCGGCAGCTACCACATCATCTATAACGAGACGCTGCGCGACCGCGTGTGCGCCGTGTCCAACAAGACCCACTACAACGAGATGAACGTCCTCTCCATGCACGCGCTTATCGGTGCCTACCAGCCGCAAGGCTACGAGTGGGTGGACGAGCTCAACCAGGTGCTTGCCGGCAATATCGAGTACTTCTGCGATTACGTGGACGAGCATTTTGAGGGCGTGTCCTATTCGCGTCCGCAGGGCACGTACATGGTGTTTCTGGACTGCACCGAGTGGTGCCGAGAGCATGGCCGCGATATTCAGTGGTTGCTCGATGAGGGGGCACGCGTGGGCGTGGGGTATCAGGACGGCCGCCCGTTCCACGGACCCTGCCACATTCGCGTGAATCTGGCGCTGCCGCTTTCGCGCGTAAGGGAGGCGTGCGACCGCCTGGACCGCTACGTTTTTAATGCACGGTAAGTGAGCACTGCATGCGGGGTCTTCTGCCAAGTCGGCTGGAAGGCCCCGTGTGGTAAGGCATCTGTAACCATTGGGCGCAGACCTGCTGCGGAGGTTTATTTTTCCTGAATCTGCTTGCCGCAAAGATGCTCAATCGTAATCTCGTAGAGCTGGACGCCCTTAATGTCCTTGGCGATTTCCTCTTCGACTTCCTCGGCAGAAGGGTAGTACTTAAGGGCGAGCTGGCGGACTTTGTCCTCGATAAACGCGGGGGTGTCATTCGCCAGGCGACAACGGCCAAAGACGACGGTGCTCATAACGTAGGGAGCCCAGTCGCCGTCCTGGTACCACTCGTTTCCGTAAACGGTAAAGCAGACCTTGTCATCGCGCTTGAGTGCGTCGACCTTGTGGCCAGCCTTGGCGCCATGGAAATAAATCTTGTCGTGCTCGGCGTCAAAGAAGTAGTTGACGGGAATGGCGTACGGGTAGCCGTCGTCGCCGTTGACGGCAAAGACGCCGCGCTTGCAGGTGGCGAGCAGTTCGCGCGCTTCCTCGTCGGTGATGGCGCGTTTCTTTCGACGTAAGGGCCTAAACATCGTTGGCTTCCTTTCTGGTCGTGCGTGGTTGCTGCAAAAACTATAGCGAAACGGATCCGTTTTTCTTGATGCGGGCGAGTATGTTTTTGAGCTTGTTAAAGTCGAGCGGTTTGGACAGATGGGCGTTCATGCCGGCGTCGTGTGCCGCCTTGGCGTCTTCGGCAAAGGCATTGGCGGTGAGCGCGATGATGGGGATATCGGCTGCATCGACCTTCTCGCTCAGACGAATCGCGCGGGTTGCCTCGTAACCGTCCATGTCCGGCATCATAATGTCCATCAGGATCGCATCGAAGCTGCCGGCGGGACGACCAACATATAGATCGACCGTTTCGTTGCCGTCGGCGGCGCGAGTCACGACGATGCCTTCGCTTTCGAGCAGAGCTTGGGCAATCTCGGCATTGAGTTCGTTATCTTCTGCCAAAAGGACGTTCATGCCGGCGAGCGAGCAGCTGCTTACCTGCGTGTCTGCACATTCTTTTATCTGAGGGTTCTTGTCGATATCGAGCGGAATCCGGACGTCAAACGTACTCCCCACGCCAACCTCACTCGAAATCTCAATCGTGCCGCCCATCATATCGATGAGCGATTTGACGATAGACATGCCAATGCCGGTTCCTTGGAACTTGCTGCGCGCATCGTCGCCTTCCTGGGCAAACGGCTCGTAAATGTGTGCCAAAAACTCGGATGTCATACCAATGCCAGTATCCGAGACGCTAAAGCAAAACACGGCGTGCTCGTCGTCGACCGGTTTGATGGTCGATGAGAACGTGACGGTGCCTCCGTGCTTGTTGTACTTGATGCTGTTGTCGAGCAGGTTGACAAGGATCTGCCGAATATGGGTGGGGCTGCCGATCATATATTGGTCGACAGCGTAGGGCTCGCTGGTGTCGAGCATGGTTATGCCGCGGTCCGATGCGCGGAGCTTGCACAGTACGAGCGCATTGTCGCACAGCTCTTTAAGGTTGAATGATTCGTGCTCGAGCGTCACTTTGCGCTCCTCGATCCTGCCCATCTCGAGGATGTCGTTAATCAGTGACAGCAGGTGATTGGCGGCAACGCGCGCCTTGGCGCGGCTTTCGCGGGCGACCTGCATGTCGCCTTCTCTCAATTCCTCAATTTCGATAAGGCCCAGGATGCCGTTGAGCGGCGTGCGGATGTCGTGGCTCATGCGCGTGAGGAAAGCGGTTTTGGCGGCGTTGGCGGCATCGGCTTTCTGCCGTTCCTCCTGTGCGCGGTAAAGCGACCAGACAAGGATGACGATGCCGGTGAACAAAATGCAGATGACGACTGCCGCAATGACGATGCGGTTGCGGTAGAGAAGTCGGAACGCATCCGATTCTTGCGCCGAGTACGATGTGGGGAAATAGCTGTTTGCAGAGAGCGATTCACCTGCATTGACGATGCCCTTATTGATGATTCCCAGCAGCTCGGGCTTGCCGCGCGAAATTAAACACGATAGTTGCGCCGTGTTGGTGAGTTCCTGTGTTTCGAAATCCTCGATGTCGTAGATGTCGCGGAGAGTTTCCAGGCGCGTGCTGGGGACAATGATGCAACGTGCCTTCCCCTCATTGAGGGCTTTGAGCACCTCGCCGTCATTCGAATACTCGGTTACCGTTGCGTTCGGAAAGAGACTTTCGAGCTCAAAACGGTTAACGATTGTGCTCTTTGTACAAGCGATGTTCTTAAGGTCGCTGTTCAGGTTTTTGCCACTGTGAATGGCGGTCAGCGAAACCGTTCCCATCGAGTTTGACTGGATGACCCCTGTCTGCTCGGCGAGCCAGTAGTCGCGAAACAACGGCAGGGCGACATCGATGGTTCCGTTGGAAAGGGCTTTGATCATTTGCTTGTTGTTCGAGAGTGCGATTGTTTTGACCGTAATGTCAAACTTGTCGTGCAACGTCGTTGCAAGCGAGGCGAGCGACCCTTCCATCTCGCCGTCGTCATTTTGCGTACAGTAGGGAAGTTGGTTTTTAAGATAGCCGAGCGTGATGGTATTGCCGTTTTCTTTGAGCCAGGTGGTCTCGGTGCCGGTGAGCGATGACGAGCCACTGTTTTGGGTCGAGTAACTCGATTTGACTTCCTCGTTATAGCGCGGGTTATCGCGGGCGATGGTCGTCATGGCGGCGTTGATGTCGTTCATCAGGTCAGGGCGGCTTTTAGGAACGGCAAAATAGTAGTCGCTCGAGCCTACGTAGAACATGGGTGACGCATCGGGCGACGAAATGGTGTCGTTCATGATGACGGCGTCGACCTCGCCGTCTGCAAGCGCCTCAAAGAGGGCGCTGCCGGTGTCGATTTCTTTATAGGTGCAGGTAACGTCTTCGTTGGCGAGCCACTGCTGGCCGACGATAGTTTGCATAACGCCAGAGTTGCAGCCGATGGTGAGGCCTTGGAGCGCCTGAGGGTCACCCTTGGCCAGATCGTCGCGGTCGGGCCTGGCGTAGATATAGTAGCGCTCGGTGCCCTCGGGATTTGAGGAAAAGAGCAGCTTCTGCTCGCGTTCTGCCGAATACGAGATGTTGGGCATGAGGTCGATTTCGCCTGCCTCGAGCATGTCCATAAGCTCGGAGAAGGTGCCGCTAACGTATTCGTATTGCCAGCCCTTTGTGTAATACGAGAGGGTCTGGAGGTACTCGTAGCCCCATCCCGAGAGGCGCTCGCCCGGCGTGCCTTCCTGGAAGCCTTTGTTGTTGACGAGCCAGCCAACGCGGACCGTCTTGACCTGCTGGTCGGAGTCGGCGGCAAAGGCGGGGGCAGGCATGACGGCGCTCAGCACGGTGAGTGCGGCAAGCGCGACAGCCAGGGTGCGGCGTAGGGCTAAGCGAAGGACGGCGGAAGGTTTCACATGAAATCCTATCGAGTTGAGACAGTTTCGCATAAGGATACCAGCTCAGCATGCTTAGTCGGCAGCTGAGCCGCTAAACGGTCCCGCCCGGCACTTGGGGACAGTCCCTTTCTGCCGGCACAGACGATATGAGCAGGACATAAAAACATTGAGAGCCCCTGCTGCATGAAAGACCGCGGATTAGGCCGACAATGGTG
>UQNB01000004.1 GCA_900542235.1 uncultured Collinsella sp. | reverse complement strand
GGAACGGCCCGCGGGGTGTAGTGCAGGGGGCCCCCGCGTCTTGCCGAGAGCTACCTCAACGACGATGCTGTGCTCACCTGTGCCGTAAAGTCGGGAGCTAAGGCAATTCATCCCGGCTATGGCTTCTTTTCCGAGAAGGCAAGTTTCGTGCGCGACTGCGACAAGTACGGTCTGGCGTTTGTCGGTCCTTCGGCCGAGGTGATCGACAGCATGGGTGACAAGGACGCCGCGCGTCGAACGGCTGCCGCGGCGGGCGTACCCATCGTGCCGGGCTGCGATTTGCTCAAAAGCCCCGAGGAGGCAACGGCCGAGGCCGAGCGCATTGGCTGCCCCGTGCTTATTAAGGCGCGTGCAGGCGGTGGCGGTCGCGGCATTCGCAAGGTCGAGCGCGTGGAAGATGCGGCAAAGGCGTTCATCGAGGCGCGTGCCGAGGGCGAGGCCGTTTTTGGCGACGGCGAGTGCTACATGGAGAAGTTCGTCGCGCCGGCGCACCACGTTGAGGTGCAAATTATGGCCGATAAGCAGGGCCATGTGTTTTCGCTCGGCGAGCGCGAGTGCTCGGTGCAGCGCCGCAACCAAAAGCTGATCGAGGAGAGCCCCGCGCCGTGCCTCGACGGACACGACGACATTCGTGCTCGCATGCACAAGGCGGCGCGTGACCTGGCTCGTGCCGTCGGCTACGAAGGAGCCGGTACCATCGAGTTCCTGTACTCGGACGACGGCAATTTCTACTTTATGGAAATGAATACGCGCTTGCAGGTTGAGCATCCGGTTACGGAGTTTGTGACCGATACCGACTTGGTCAAGTGGCAGCTGCGCGTGGCAGCCGGCCAGCCTCTGCCCTTTGAGCAAGAGGACATGCCGGTCCGAAACCACGCCATGGAGTGCCGCATCAATGCCGAAACGCCGGACTTTCTGCCGTCATGCGGAACGGTCACCGCGTTGCGTGTGCCGGGTGGTCCGCGCGTGCGCTGGGATTCCGCCATGTTTGCCGGTGCGAACGTTCCGCCGTACTACGACTCCATGCTCGGCAAGCTCATCGTGTGTGCGCCCACGCGTGACGGCGCCATTCGCAAGATGCGCTCGGCCTTGGGCGAGCTCGTGATTGAGGGCGTGAGCGAAAACAGCGAGCTTCAGCTCGACGTGCTGGCAAACGACGAGTTCTTGTCGGGCATGTACCACACCGATCTGATGGGGCATCTCTATGCTGATGAATAGAAAAGCGAAGACGGTCAACGTCCTCGAGGGACCGATGACCGAGTCGTGTGCCGAGTTTCCCGCGCGTCACGTATTTATCAAGTGCCCGGAGTGCCGCCGTGTGATCGATGAGGCACGCCTGCACGATAACCTCGAGGTCTGCCCTCGTTGCGGCAAACACTTTCGCGTGAGCGGTCGCGCGCGCATGCGCATGACGGTCGATGAGGGCACGTTTGAGGAATGGGATGCCAATCTGGCGTCGGAGGACTTCCTCTCGTTTCCCGGCTATGCCGACAAGCTCAAGGGCGCGGTCGAGCGTTCGGGCGAGCGCGATGCCGTCGTGTGCGGCAAGGGCAAAATCTGCGGTTGCGATACGGCGCTCTTCTTTATGGACGCCAACTTTATGATGGGCTCGATGGGTTCCGTGGTGGGCGAGAAGATCTGTCGCACATTTGAGCGTGCGACCGAGTTGGGATTGCCAGTTGTCGGCTTTACCGTTTCGGGCGGTGCGCGCATGCAAGAGGGCGTGACATCGCTTATGCAGATGGCCAAGATTTCTGCGGCGGTTAGGCGCCATAGCGAGGCGGGCGGCCTGTATATCACGGTGCTCACCGATCCTACGACCGGAGGCGTAACCGCGAGCTTTGCCATGGAGGGCGACATTATCCTGGCCGAGCCCGATGCCCTGACGGCATTTGCCGGTCCACGAGTGATCGAGCAGAACATGCACAAGCGCCTGCCCAAGGGATTCCAGCGCTCCGAGTTTTTGTTGGAGCACGGCTTTTGCGATGCCGTCGTTCCGCGTGGCGAGATTGCGCTCACGGTGGGCGAGTTGCTGGCGCTGCACGAAGGACACGCGCCCGGCCTGGGGGCACCGCATGAGATCGTGCATACGACCCGCCGCGGCAAAAAGCTGGGACACTTGTTCAAGCGCTCGGCGGCACCAAAAACTGCGCTCGAGATTGTCAAGCAGACCCGCTCGGCAGATCGCGCCACGGCGGGTGAGATGATCTCGCTGGGCCTGGATGGATTTGTGGAGCTGCACGGCGACCGTTACTTTGGCGACGACGCCGCTGTGGTGGCTGGCATTGGCTGGAAAGACGGACGCCCCGTAACGGTCATCGCCATCGAGCGCGGCACCACGACCAAAGAGCGTATGCGCCGCAACTTTGGCATGGCGCATCCCGAGGGCTACCGCAAAGCGCGTCGCCTGATGCGCCAGGCCGAAAAGTTTGGTCGACCGGTTCTGTGTCTGGTCGATACTTCGGGCGCGTTTTGCGGCATCGGTGCCGAGGAGCGCGGCCAGGGCGAGGCAATTGCCCAGAATCTCATGGAGATGAGCGGCCTTAAGACACCGATTGTCTCGGTGGTGACAGGCGAGGGCGGCTCTGGTGGCGCGCTGGCGCTGTCCGTGGCCGACCGCATCCTGATGCTCTCGAGCTCGGCCTATTCGGTCGTGAGCCCCGAGGCCTGTGCGTCGATCCTGTGGAAGGATACCGAGCGCGCGAATGAGGCCGCCGAGGCGCTTAAGCTCACGGCCCCCGATCTGCTGGCGCTCGGTATCATCGACGGCATTGTTGACGATAGGGGCCTGTCGCATGAGGAAATCGCCAGTGCCGTTATGTCCTCGGCATTCGATGCCTTCGATACGCTTGGGCAGCTCGACGACGCGACCCTCACAAACCTCCGCTACGAAAAGTACCGCGCAATCGGTCAGTACCGCACGATGTGACAAGGGGACAGCCCGCATGTCACATTGGGAAAGGCGTTCTATGTCACAAGTTTCTAACACCTCGTTTACAACGACGGTTTCATCAAACGCCATGGCCGTGGTGGACTATCTGTCCAAAAGCATGATGTCGGCGCTGCCCTTTATTGTCTGCGCGGCGTTGTTCCGCACCGTCGCCGTCATTATGGGCGAGGGCATGCTGGGCCTGTGGTCTGCCGATTCCGAAATCTATCGCCTGTTCTACAGTTGGCTCTATAACGCCGGCTACTACTTTTTGCCCATTTATCTTGGTTGGGCGGCCGCCCGCCAGCTCGGTTGCTCGGAGCAGCTGGGCATGATGCTGGGCGGCGTATTGATTGCGCCCGATCTGCTTAAGCTCGTCGATGCCGCATCGACGACGGGGGCATCGATGACTTCCGTGTATGGTCTGCTTCCCGCGCCGGTCAACGATTACACGACGACTGTTATTCCGGTTCTCATCTCGGTGCCCGTGCTATGGCGAGTGGAGTGTTTCTTTCGGCGCGTTATCCCTAAGGCCGTGGCGTTTTCGTTCGTTCCGTTTGCAACCATGCTCGTCATGGTTCCGGTTTCGCTGTGCATTACGGCGCCGGCGGGCAGCTATCTGGGCATGCTGTTGGGACAGCTTATGTTTATGCTTGGCAATTCCGGTGGCATCGTGTCGCTGCTCACGCTCATGGGGCTTGCCGCGGGCTGGGAGTTCCTTAAGATCGCGGGCGTCAGCAACGTTGTCCTATCGCTCGCTTATGCGCAGTTTATGAGTGTGGGAACGGATTCGTGCATCCTGATCGCCGCGACGATGGCGACGTTCGCCGTTTGGGGCATGCCCTTTGGCGCGTCGCTCCGCGTTGCGGATAGGGACGAGAAGGCGCTCATGCTGGGCTATTCGATCTCGGGCGTGCTTGGCGGTGTAAGCGAGCCAGCGCTGTACGGCTGCGGCTTTAAATATGGCAGGTGCCTGACGTGCATGGCCATTGGCGGCGCCGTCGGAGGCCTTGTTGCGGCCGTGGGCCACGTTACGGCCTATACCATCGGCATGACGAATGTCCTCATGGTCATTGGCTTTGCCACGGGTGGCATCTCGAACCTGTTGTGGTGCTGCGCTGCCGGTGGCACGGCATTTGCGGTATCTTCGGCGTTGAGCTACTGCTTTGGCATGGTGCCGGCGAAGGGGCAGGCGGCGGAAGACGAAGCCGATTTGCCCGAAACCTCAAAGAGCGTGGCCGAAGCAAGCGCATAAATCGATCGACAAGGGGACAGTCCCGCATGTCACATTCCAAGGCCGTGGCCCGTGTGGGCTGCGGCCTTTTTGTATCTGGGGGACAAAGTGGCTACACTACAATCCGTTTGAGCAATAGATATATAGGTAGTACCGTGGGGGCGGATGTAGATGGTCGAGTGGATTGTTAAGCGTGCGCAGGGTGACCGTGCACGCGTGGGTACGTTGACGGGCATGGTGTGTATTCTCGCCAATGTGGCGCTATGTGCTGCGAAGGGCGCAATTGGTGTGGTTTCGGGATCGGTTTCGATCGTGGCAGACGCCATGAACAACCTGTCCGATGCCAGCTCGAATATCGTGAGCGTGCTGGGCTTTAAGCTGGCGAGCAAGCCGGCCGACCCCGAGCATCCTTACGGCCACGGTCGCTACGAGTATCTCTCAGGTCTGGTCGTAGCGGCACTTGTGCTGCTGATTGGCGTTGAGCTGGTGAAGTCGTCGGTGGAGCGAATTATCAACCCCGAGCCTGTCGAGTTCTCGCTTGCCCTGGTGGCAGTCCTTGCGCTTTCGATGGTCGTAAAGCTCTGGATGGCGGCCCTCAACCAAAAGCTCGGCGATCGCATTGAGTCCGAGACGCTGCATGCGACCGCGCAGGATTCCAAGAACGATGTCCTTGCCACAGGCGCCGTGTTAGCGTGCGCAATTGTTTCGCAGGTGACGCACATCAATCTTGACGCATGGGTCGGCCTTGCCGTTGGCGCCTATATTGGCTGGAGCGGTTTTGAACTCATCCAGGATACGGTGAGCCCGCTTTTGGGCCAGGCGCCCGATCCTAAGCTGGTCAAGCACATTCGAGACAAGATCATGAGCTACCCCGGCGTTTTGGGCGTTCACGATTTGATGGTTCACGACTACGGCCCGGGCAGGAAGTTCGCAAGCGCTCACGCCGAGATGGCAGCTGAGGCCAGCCCGCTGGAAAGTCACGACACGCTCGACAACATCGAACAGGCATTCAGGGACGAAGACGGCATGATTGTCACGCTTCACTACGATCCCATCGTGACCGATGACCCCAAGGTGGCGAGCATGCGCTTGCGCATTCACGCCATGGCCCAACAGATCGATAGCCGCCTCTCGATTCATGACCTGCGCTGTGTGCCGGGTCCTACGCACACCAATGTGATCTTTGACTGTGTGTGTCCCTCGGATCTGCAGATGAGCGCCGAAGACGTAAAGCACGCGCTGGCCCAGAGGGTCGAATCGGAATATCCCAAGTCGGTCGCCAAGATTACGATCGACGAAGACTACGTAGGCCATACCCACGAGTAGGGCTGTGCCAGCAAGGTAACTGAAGCAGAAGGGGAGAGCATGAAGAAGCTGTATCTACTCCGCCACGGCCAGACGGAATTCAACGTCAAAAAGCTGGTTCAGGGCCGCTGTAATTCACCGTTGACCGACCTGGGCCGCAAGCAAGCGGGAAGGGCAGCCGCATGGCTCAGGGCCCACGGCGTCGTTCCCGATAAAGTGGTCTCTTCGCCCTTAGGCCGAGCCATGGACACAGCTCAGCTCGTCGCATGCGAGCTCCTCGGCTCGGACGCAGCAGTCGAGCCCTGCGAAGGCATCATCGAGCGCAGCTACGGCTCCTTCGAAGAAGGCCCCCACGATGCCCTTCCCACCGACGTCTGGGATCCGGGCGAGGACCTGGTCCCCTTCGGAGGAGAAGGAAGCCATGCGCTGCAAGAGCGCATGGTAGGCACCCTCACCAATCTCATGGGCGCCGAGGGCATCGAAACCCTTCTAGCAGTAAGCCACGGCAGCGCCAGCCGCCAATTCATCAAGGCTGCAGCCCCAGAGGACTTCGAGCTCCCAACAAAACTCCCCAACTGCGCCATCATGATCTTCGATTTTGACGATGCGCGAGAAGAGGACGATACGCTCCAATGCAAGTTCACCTTGCAGCAAATTGTGGATCCCCAACAAAGTAATTAGCTGAGCGAGCAAGGTTTAGCAGACATCAACGTGGCGTTCCCAGTGTGCGGCGGAGGGGGCGGGCCCGAGACATATTAAGGTTGTCGCGAGTTCCGCACGAACAGGAGAGCACTTAATGTGCTCTCCGTCGTGAGCAGGACTGTAGAGCAGCAACCTTAATATGTCTCAGGCCCGCCCCCTCCGCCGCACGCTGGGAACGTGCCACGCACTTTACCTGCGTAAACAATGTGAGTGAAATATGAATCTCGATGGATACGCCCGCAGCCGTGTATACTAAACAGCTGTGTGAAACCAGGGGAGTATTCTGGCTGGACAAAATGCCTGCTTAATAGGGTTGTCAGGTAGTCCGGGCGAAATACAAGGCTGGGGAGCACGTCGTGTAAGTAGTGGTCCTCTAGGGGCGTACGCTCGGTGGTGTACGCATTGTCCCAAGACCACGCGAGAGTTGGGATCATATCTTGATCAGCATGATTCTCGGCCGCAAGATTGGCATGACCCAGGTTTGGGACGAGAACGATAACGTCGTTCCCGTCACGGTCATCCAGGCTGGCCCCTGCGCTGTCTCGCAGGTTAAAACTCAGGCAACCGACGGCTATGACGCCGTCCAGATCGGTTTCGGCGACATCAAGGCCAAGAACGTGAACAAGCCCATGGCTGGTCACTTCGCCAAGGCTGGCGTCGAGCCTGTCCGCTTCCTTCGTGAGGTCCGCGTCGAGAACGGCGAGGAACACAAGGTCGGCGAGGTCGTCACCGTCGCTGATTTCGCTGATGTCGAGAAGGTCGACGTCATCGGTACCTCCAAGGGTAAGGGCTTCCAGGGTCGCATCAAGCGCTGGGGTCAGCGCCGCGGTCCTATGACGCATGGTTCTCACTTCCAGCGTCACCCCGGTTCTATCGGTCAGTGCGCCTATCCTGCGCGCGTCCTCAAGGGCGTCAAGATGGCCGGTCACATGGGTAACGAGCGCGTTACCGTCAAGAACCTTTCCGTTGTCCGCATCGATGCCGAGCAGAACCTCATCTTGGTCAAGGGCGCTGTCCCGGGTGCCAAGAATGGTCTCGTCGCCATCCGTATGGCCTAAGGGCCCAGCCCATTTAGCCCAGCGTCATACCAAGGAGAACACTTAAATGGCAAAGTTTGAAGTAAAGAACAGCGAGGGCAAGAAGGTCGCCGAGGCCGAGCTCGCCGCTGAGGTGTACGGCATCGAGCCGAACATCCACGTTATGCACCACATCGTCAAGTGCCAGATGGCCTCTTGGCGTCAGGGCACCCAGTCTGCTAAGGGTCGCTCTGAGGTTTCCGGTGGCGGCAAGAAGCCTTGGCGTCAGAAGGGCACCGGCCGTGCCCGCCAGGGTTCCATCCGTGCTGCCCAGTGGCGTCACGGTGGCGTCGTCTTCGCCCCCAAGCCCCGTTCTTACGCTAAGCGTATGAACAACAAGGAGGTCAAGCTGGCTATGCGCTCCGCGCTGTCCGCCAAGCTGGCCGATGGCGAGCTCGTGCTCGTCGACGACTACGGCTTCGAGAAGCCTTCCACCAAGGCTGCCGTTGCCATGCTCAAGGCTCTTGGCCTTGAGGGCAAGCGTCTGACCATCATCGTTCGCGATGAGGACGTCAACGCCTACCTGTCGTTCCGCAACATTCCCAAGACGTTCATCATCACCGCCGACGAGGCCAACACCTACGATCTCGTCAACAACAACGCTGTGCTGATGCCCGCCGACATCGCCGCTCACTTCGGGGAGGTGCTTGCATAAATGACCGCCCATGAGATCATCATCCGTCCGATCGTGTCCGAGCGTTCCTTCTCCGGCATGGAGCAGAACAAGTACACGTTCGAGGTCGCCAAGGATGCTAACAAGTATCAGATCAAGGACGCTGTCGAGGAGATCTTCGGCGTCAAGGTCGTTCGCGTGAACACCCTGACGGTCAAGCCCAAGACCAAGCGCGTGCGCTATGTCGCCGGCAAGACCCGTTCTTGGAAGAAGGCCATCGTCACGCTGGCCGAGGGCGACACCATCGAGGTCTTTGGCAACCAGGCCTAAGACTCGCTGTTGTTGAGTGAGCTCATGCCTCCCAAATAGGGGAGGCGAGAGCTCAAGGTTTTGGGCGTATAAAATGGACACGCCCGGAACCGTGTATACGTCCGGTGTCATCGCACCCGAGGCAGAACCTCGAATCCCTGTCTGCGATGGCTAACGGATTCCTATTGAAAGGGATTGTAATGGCTGTAAAGCACCTTAAGCCGACCTCCGCTGGTAGGCGTTGGCAGACGATCTCCGATTTCTCCGAGATCACCTGCACCAAGCCCGAGAAGTCTCTTCTCGAGCCCCTGCCCAAGAAGGCCGGTCGTAACAACAACGGCCGCATCACCACCCGCCACCAGGGCGGCGGCGTGAAGCGTCGTTACCGCGTGATCGACTTCAAGCGCAACAAGGACGGCGTGCCCGCCAAGGTTGCCACGATCGAGTACGATCCGAACCGTTCCGCTCGCATCGCTCTGCTGCACTACGCTGACGGTGAGAAGCGCTACATCCTGGCCCCCAAGGGCCTCGAGGTCGGTCAGACCATCATGTCCGGTTCTGACGCCGACATCAAGCCGGGCAACGCCCTGCCCCTCGCCGACATCCCCGTCGGTACGCTCATCCACGCCGTCGAGTTCCAGCCGGGCAAGGGCGCCGCTATCGCCCGTTCCGCCGGTAACTCCTGCCAGCTGATGGGTAAGGAGGGCAAGTACGCTATCGTCCGTATGCCTTCCTCCGAGATGCGCCGCATCCTCGTTACCTGCCGCGCCACCGTCGGTGAGGTCGGCAACGCCGATCACGCCAACATCGTCATCGGCAAGGCCGGCCGTAAGCGTCACATGAACGTGCGCCCGACCGTCCGCGGTACCGTCATGAACCCTGTCGACCACCCGCACGGTGGTGGCGAGGGCAAGAACCACACCTCTGGTCGTCCCTCTGTTACCCCCTGGGGTAAGCCGACGAAGGGCCTTCGTACGCGCAAGAAGAAGAAGGTCTCGAACCAGCACATCATTCGTCGCCGTAAGAAGTAATTTCGGATACCGAGTTTTAGGAGAAAGCACTTATGAGCAGAAGTCTCAAAAAGGGCCCGTTCGTGGAGACTCGCCTTCTCTCGCGTATCACCGCGATGAACGAGGCTGGCAAGAAGGACGTCGTGAAGACCTGGTCCCGCGCGTCCACCATCTTCCCCGAGATGGTTGGTCACACCATCGCCGTCCACGACGGCCGCAAGCATGTGCCCGTGTATGTTACCGAGTCCATGGTTGGTCACAAGCTCGGCGAGTTCGCGCCGACTCGTACGTTCCGTGGCCACAAGGCCAAATAGGGGGTTAACCGTAAATGGCAACTAAGTCTATTGAAACTGAGGCCACCGAGGTTCGCGCCGTCGCTAAGTACGTGCGTGTTTCCCCCAGCAAGGCCCGCCTGGTGGTCGATCTGATCCGCCGCAAGCCTGTCGCTCAGGCCTTCGACATCCTCCACTTCTGCGACCGCGCCGTCGCCGTGGATGTCGAGAAGGTTCTCCGTTCCGCCGTTGCGAACGCCGAGAACAACAACGGTCTGCGTGCCGACAACCTGGTTGTCGCCGCTGCCTATGTTGACGAGGGTCCGACGCTTAAGCGCATCCGTCCCCGCGCCAAGGGTTCCGCTTCTCGCATTCTGAAGCGTACTTCCCACATCACCGTCGTCGTTGCTCCTCGAAAGGAGGCGTAAAGCTGTATGGGTCAGAAAGTCTACCCCACCGGCTTCCGTCTTGGCATCACCGAGAACTGGCGCTCCCGCTGGTTCGCAGAGAAGGATTACGCTAAGACCCTCGGTAACGATCTCGAGATTCGCAAGTACCTCGAGAAGCGTCTTTCCCGCGCAGCTGTCTCCCGCGTCGAGATCGAGCGCGCTGGCGACAAGGTGAAGGTCATCATCCTCACCGCTCGCCCCGGCGTTGTCATCGGTAAGAAGGGTGCCGAGATCGATACCCTCCGCACCGAGCTCGAGAAGGTCGCTGGCGTCTCCAAGGGCCAGCTCTCCGTCGACGTTGTCGAGATCAAGCGCCCCGAGCTCGACGCCAACCTCGTTGCTCAGTCTATCGCCGAGCAGCTCGAGGGCCGCGTTGCCTTCCGTCGCGCTATGCGCAAGGCTGTCCAGTCTGCCCGCAAGGCCGGCGCTAAGGGCATCCGTATCCAGTGCTCCGGTCGTCTCGGCGGTGCCGAGATGGGCCGTCGTGAGTGGTACCGCGAGGGTCGCGTGCCTCTGCACACCCTCCGTGCCAAGATCGACTACGGCACGGCTGTCGCCAGCACCACCATGGGCGCTTGCGGCGTGAAGGTCTGGATCTACCTGGGCGAGAAGCTCCCGGGCCAGCCTGTTCCCAACCCTGCACTCGAGGGCTCTTCCCGTCCTCGTCGTCGTAACTCCGAGAGGAGGGGTCAGTAGTGCTTGCCCCTAAGCGTATTCTTCACCGCAAGGTGCAGCGTGGCTCCATGAAGGGCCAGGCCAAGGGTAATACCGAGCTGCATTTCGGCGAGTTTGGTATCCAGGCTCTCGAGGCACATTGGATCACCAACCGTCAGATCGAGGCCGCTCGTATTGCCATGACCCGCTACATGAAGCGTGGCGGTCGTGTCTACATCACGATCTTCCCCGATAAGCCCATCACCAAGAAGCCTGCCGAGACTCGCATGGGTTCTGGTAAGGGTAACCCCGAGGAGTGGGTGGCCGTCGTCAAGCCCGGCCGCATCATGTTCGAGGTCAAGGGCGTGCCCGAGGAGGTCGCTCGCGAGGCTCTGCGTCTTGCACAGCACAAGCTTCCCATCAAGACCAAGATTGTTGCTGCCAAGAACGCTGAGCAGCGCATCGAGAAGGAGATGGCTGAGGAGGCCGCTCTCGAGGCCAAGTGGGCTGCTGAGGACGCCGCCGCCGCCAAGGAGGAGAACTAATGAAGCCCGCAGAGATTCGTGAGCTCTCGGACGCTCAGCTCGTTGAGAAGCTGAAGGAAATGCGCGCCGAGCTCTTTAACCTTCGTTTCCAGATGGCCACCAGCCAGCTGGACAACACCGCTCGCGTCAACACCGTGAAGAAGGACATCGCTCGCGTCCTCACGGAGCAGCGCGCCCGCGAGATCGCAGCGGAGAAGTCCGCTGTCGCCGAGTAGGACCTAAGGAGAGAACATGACTGATTCGCGTAACTCGCGTAAGGTCCGTACGGGTGTCGTTACCTCCGTCTCCGGTGCCAAGACCATTGTTGTCACCATCACCGAGCGCAAGCGTCACCCCAAGTACGGCAAGATGATGACCAGCTCCAAGAAGCTGCACGCTCACGACGAGGAGTGCACGGCTGGCGTGGGCGACACCGTCCGCGTTATGGAGACCCGTCCTATGTCCAAGATGAAGCGTTGGCGCCTCATCGAGGTCGTCGAGCGCGCTAAATAAGCAGTCGCTCTTACGACTTGTACGTTTCCGAAGATGTGCGTATGCCTGGCTTGCATACCACGGGCCGTATAAAGGCTGCGCACCTCTCTTCGGTTCTTAGTTCGGAGGAACATCTACCATGATTCAGATGCAAACCATGCTGAACGTCGCCGACAACTCCGGCGCTCGCAAGATTCGCTGCATCAAGGTGCTTGGCGGTTCCAAGCGTCGTTATGCAGGCATCGGCGATGTGTTCATCGGTGCTGTCCAGGAGGCTACCCCTGGCGCCAACGTCAAGAAGAAGGACGTTGTCCGTTGCGTCGTCGTTCGCACCGTTAAGGAGATCCGCCGCAAGGATGGCTCCTACATTCGCTTTGATGAGAACGCCTGCGTTGTCATCAACAACGATGGTTCGCCCGTCGGCACCCGTATCTTCGGGCCCGTCGCTCGCGAGCTTCGTGACAAGAAGTACATGAAGATCGTCTCGCTCGCTCCCGAGACCCTGTAGTTAGGGGAGATATATGTATATCAAGAAGGGCGATAAGGTCCAGGTTCTCTCTGGTAAGGATCGCGGCAAGCAGGGCGTTGTCCTGCGTGCTCTCCCCGCCGAGAACAAGGTCGTTGTCGAGGGCGTTTCGGTCGTCAAGAAGGCCGTCAAGCCCAACGCTGCCAACCAGCAGGGCGGCATCGTTTCGCAGGAGGCTCCCATCGACGCCTCCAACGTCAATCTCGTCTGCCCCGAGTGCGGTAAGGTTACCCGCGTCGGTCACGAGAAGGACGGCAAGAACAAGCTGCGCGTCTGCAAGAAGTGCGGTCACAAGTTCTAAGCTGCCCGCAATATCAAGTTGCTAGCAAAGGCCCGGATGCCACGGCACCCGGGCCTTTTTCTATCCCCACTCGATGGCTTCGGTTCTGCCGTCCCGTCATTCCGGTTGCATCCAGTTTTCGGTGTCGTCTCGAATCGAGTGCCGCCAGGTGACACCCTGTCGCGTTTCGTCGGCTTCGGGGACAAAAGTCGGGACAACTCCAAAAACTATTTTCGAACTCAGGGCTTTGAGTTTTTGTTTTTGTCCCAAAGGACGCGGCGGGATGCCTTTGGAGGCTCGATAGCGCCGAAAACGCCCGTTTTGAAACTTAAATGCCTTTTCGCGTGCAAGCCGCCAGCTGCAATAGGAAGTGAATCAACGCAGGTGGCTTTCAAGCAGTTTGCAAAACTGCAGGTCGCAGGTCTTCATTGCCAGTAGGAGAAATGAGTAGTCTCAGGTGGCTTGCCCATGAGTTGACGAACGGGATTTGAGATTACGCTGACGTCCGGAAACGCTTCGAGCACGGCGTTACGTTTTTGGGATTTGGGCGTAGCCCCTGCACCCGCGAGCGCGGGCCTTAAGCCCGCCGAGAGGGTGACGCGTCGAAAACGAAGGGGAAAGGGAGAAGGGGCCGTCCCTATCATTCAGGTTGCGACCGAAGAAGACAAGGAGACCCCCTGAGCCTGAATGATGCCCCACAGACCGCGTCCGACCGAGCTCAAGCCGAGCTTTTCCTGACGTCCGCCTTCGCGGAGATGATGGCTGGATTGGCTATGGATTGGCAACACTTATTTGGACGATTCCGGGAGGGACGGCCCCGCCTCCCTGAACTCGACCGGCGACATGTAGCCCAGCGTCGAGTGGATCCTGAAGTTGTTGTACCAGTGCACGTAATCCAAGAGCTTGGCTCGGAGCTCGCGCGTCCCTCCTCGGTCCTTCGGAGTGGCCGACGATCTCCCCGTTGCAGAGGTCGACGAGCAGGCAGACGTAGTTCCACGACGTCCCGACGCGCACGCAGGCCAAGTCGCTGCATATATGGGTGCACGGCGCCCTGCCGCCGAAGCCGCGCGCGACGACGTTCGACACGTCGGCCTCGTTGACCGCCCCGGGGTGCACCTTGAACCTCTTCCTGCCGTATGCGCCGGCCAGGCCGTTCTCCCTCATGATGCGGCAGACGCGGCGCCGGCTGACGGTAACGCCCGACCTCCCGGGCGACGCCTTGATCTTGCGCGATCCGTTCCGGCCCTTGCTGGAGGCGTGCGCCGGCGCGGCCCCCGTCGCCCCCGACTTTAAGGTCCTCAAGGGCCGCGTCGTCTCCGGCGACCAGTTCGTCTCGCCCGCGGAACAGAAGGAGCGAATCCTCGCGACCTTCGGCGACCTGTGCTGCGAGATGGAGGGCTGCACCATCGCGCAGGCCGCCTATCTCAACGGCGTGCCCCTCGTCGTCGTGCGCGCCATCAGCGACAAGCCCTGCGCCGAGGGCCGGGTCGTCGACTACAACACCTTCGAGAAGAAGGCCGCCTGCGACTGCGCCCGCATCGCCGCGCGCATGGTTAAGCTTTAGGCCCTGCGCGCCGGGGCCCTTCTTTATGTTGGGACCCCGGCGCGCCGGGGCCCTTTCCAAAGTGAAGTGTCGAGCCGAAGTGTTGAGCGTCGGCCCTGAATGTTCAATGGCCGTTGTTTTCTGCCCCTCAAGTGGTGGACTTTTCCTCGGAGCTGTTGATTCCCCCACGCGCCCCCTTCCGTTCTCTGTTCTCCCCTTATACTCCTTGTACGAGGAGGTAAGAAGTCATGGACAAGACCACACAGGACAGCTTGGCAAAGAAACCCGTCGACATGAGGGACAGGATTCTCGAGCATCTCGAGGCCCTCACCTCTGCCGTCTCGCTCGACGACCTTGCCCGTCTGTCCACCTCCGACATCGCCGAGACGCTCATCATCTCCAGGAGCCTGGCGAGCCAGTACCTCAACGACCTTGTTCGCGCCGGTCTTGTGGTTAAGGTGGCGGGCAGGCCTGTCCGTTATTTTCATCGCCGCGCGTTCCAGAAGCGTTTTCAGGTAAAGCTCTCTGCAAGCGAGTACGCCTCGCTCGCCGACCTCATCCAGGCGACGGGAATCGCCGATCACCGCGACTTCGCGCGTGCCGTGGGCTTCGACATGAGCCTCAGCTCCGTTGTCGAGCAGTGCAAGGCTGCGGTTCAGTACCCTCCGTTTGGCCTGCCCATCCTCTTGAGCGGCGGCGTGGGTGTCGGTAAGTCTTTCCTTTCTCGCCTTGTGTACGAGTACGGCAAGAACCAGGGCTTGCTGTCCCGCGACTCCTCCTATGTGCGCATCGACTGCGCCGGGGTCCCGGACGCCGCCTCGTTCAACGGGCTTCTTGACGAGTCGATCGCGAAAGCGCGCGGGGGTGTGGTCTTTGTCAACGGCATCGAGGCACTCTCTCCCTCTGCGATGGAGCACTGCCTTGCGACGGCCCTCGGGCTCGATGCCTCCCAGGATGCGCCGCGCGCTCGCCTCGTTCTTTCGACGACGCTTTCCGCCGATGACCTGAAGGTTTCCTCGGCCTACAGCAAAATGCCCATCTGTGCCCGCGTCCCCTCACTCAAGGAGCGGACCCCCGAGGAGCGCGAGGATCTCATCTTGAGCTTCCTGCGCAGCGAGGGGTGCCGAATCGGTTCTGATGTGAAGATCAGCCGCGGCGCATACCGTTGCCTCGTGAACGCGGACTTTTCCGATAACATCGCCGGCTTGCGCGCCTGCGTGACGAACTGCTGCGCCAAAGCGTTCCTCAATCGCGAGGGCGACTACGTCGTCGTTCGCCCGTATCTTCTTCCCAGCGGGCTCCTCTCCTCCGCGCAGATCGATCAACAGCCCGACGATGGCGTTCTGATCGACGCGTCTCTGGATGCCGCCGAGAGCACAGGGCCGGTCGAGCAGGCGCTCGATGCCCTGTGCTCCCTCGATGAGCGATTCTGCGCCGGGGAGCTCTCTGTCTCCGAGCTTGTCTCGCAAGCTGTCTCCGCTGTGCGCGGCGTTGAGGATCACTTGATCTTCGACCACGGCGTCGCCTCCTCGAGGTCGCGCGCCTTCGAGCGCGTCGTGGGCGCGGTCCTTGCCGACGCAGGCTCTTCTTATGGCATCGAGCTTTCGAGGAAGGTCGCTTTTCTACTGGCCCAGGAGATTTGCCTGCAGTTGTGGCCGGGTATCGGCCTGGCTAAGCGAAAGTCTGCCTGTGCGGAGCAAATCTCCCATCTCCTCGGTGCCGTGACCTCCGAATTGCCGTTTGCCTCGAGTGTCTCCGATCAGGTCGCCGCAGACGTGGAAGGGGCGCTGGGAATCTCGCTCGATCACTTCACGAAGACGCTTCTGACGCTGTGCGTCGCATCGGAGTCTCGCGATGCGAAGGCCCTTCGGACGCTCTGCGTCATCTTGTCCCACGGCTACTCAACGGCGACGAGCATCGCCGACGCGGCGAACCGTATGCTCGGCATGCATGTGTACGAGGCTGTCGACATGCCCTACGACCAGCAGCTGAAGGACATCGTCGGTCCGCTCCAGCGCCTCGTCGACCGCCATTCCTACTGCACCGGGGTCGTGTTCCTCGTCGACATGGGCTCCTTGGAGGAGGCCTATAAGGCCCTCGAGAACGTTACCGACTCCACTATCGGCGTGGTGAACAACGTCTCTACCGGTCTTGCGCTCGAGATCGGGGTCGGGCTGCTCGGCGGCAAGTCCATCGCCGAGGTTCTTGGCGATGCGACCGCCGCGTGCGTGACGCACTGCAAGGTGATCGAGCGCGTCAACCGTGAGGACGCCATCGTCTTCTGCTCCGAGTCCGGGGTCGACGCCGCGGAGAGGATACGCCAGCTCGTCTCGCAGAGCCTCCCGCGCACCATAGGCGCGCGCCTGCTCACGAGGCCCTTCAAGCAGCTCGTCGCGAACGGGTCGAACGACGCCGTTTTCTCCGAGCACCGCGTCTGCGCCGTCATCGGCACGGGAGACCCCGGGGTCGCCTCCGTCCCCTTCGTCGCCCTCGAGGACATCATGTCGACGGCGTCCGCCTCTAAGGTTGATGCCGTGTTCGGCAGGTGGCTTGACGCTTCCGAGCTCTCTTCTTTCCACGAGAAGCTGCTCTCGAACATGACGCTGCAGAACGTCATCCGCTCCATCACCATCCTCGACCCGGAGCGGCTATTCCATGAGATCGAGAGCGCCGTGCACGAGCTTCAGCGCAGGACAGGCGAGAAGATCGGCAGCAACGCCATCATTGGGCTCTACGTTCACCTCTGCTGTCTCGTCGAGCGCCTTGTTACCAGAAACCCCATTGAGACCTACGTTGGCCAGGACCGCTTCGAGGAGGAACGCGCCGATTTCATCGAGTCCTTCAGGCAGAGCTTCTCGAGCATCTCGACGCGCTATCGCGTAGAGGTTCCCGTAAGCGAGATCGCATATGTCTTCGACTACATAAGCGTGAGCGCCGCCCCGGCGCGAGAAGAGCGCCTCGGCTCCTCGGACCTCCTGCTCGACGAGTGACCTTCCCCGCGCCGCCGCAAGCTGACCGCGCGTCCTCAATAATCCGATAACCCCTTGCCCGGCGCGAATCCGGATAGCGCCGAGGCAGTACCGAACGCAAAACTTCATTTGATAGGAGCAAACATGAGTGTTGTTATGGCACGAATCGACAATCGCCTGCTTCACGGCATCATCGTGACGCAGTGGGCCCCGGTGTCGGGCGCGACCCGAGTCATGGTCATCGACGACAAGGTCGCCGGCGACGAGGTCCTGAAGTCCACCATGAGGATGGCGCGCCCCGCGGGCATGGCCGTTTCGATCATCTCCGAGCAGACCGCGCTCAAGAACTTCGCCGCGGGCAAGTACGACCGCGAGAAGGTCTTCGTCATCGCCAAGGAGCCCGAGACGATGCTTCGCCTGGTCGAGTCGGGCGTCGAGCTCCCGTCGCTGGTCGTCGGCGGCTCGCTCGTCAAGGAGGACGGCATCCAGCTCACCCAGCGCGCCTACGCCTCCGCCGAGAACGTCCAGAGCTACAAGGCGCTCATCGCCCGTGGCGTCAAGGTGACGGCCCAGTTCGTGCCCGCCGACAAGCCCGTCTCCGTCGCAGACCTCATCTAAGGGGGAAATATGGTCAACTTCACTATCCTGCAGGTCGTCCTTTTGACCCTGCTGGCCTTCATCAAGCACGTGGACTACTACGGCATCCCGATGATCTTCGTCAATTACGCCGTTTTCTGGGGCCTCATCACCGGAGTCGTCATGGGCGACTGGAAGACCGGCCTTGTCATCGGCGGCACCATTCAGCTCATGCAGCTCGGCGTCGCGGGCTTCGGCGGCTCCTCCATTCCCGACTACGGCACGATGGCCATCATCGCCACCGCCTACGGCGTGACCCTGGGCTCCGACACGGGCCTCGCCATCGGCCTGCCGGTCGGCATGCTCGGCATCCAGCTCGACGTCGTCGCCAAGATCCTCAACGGCTTTGTCGTCGAGAAGTCCCAGAAGTTCTGCAACGAGGGTAAGTTCAATCAGATGAACGCCATCCTGTGGGTCTGCCCCGCGCTCTTCGGCCTGTGCGCCGCCCTGCCCGTCTTTGTCTCCGTGACGCTCGGCCAGCCCGCCGTCAACTGGCTCCTCGAGGTCATGCCCCAGTGGTTCCTCTCCGGCCTCACCCTCGCTGGCAAGATGCTCCCGGCCGTCGGTATCGCCATGCTGCTCCGCTACATGCCAACCGCCAAGTACTTCCAGTACCTGCTCGCCGGCTTCTTCCTCTCGGCCTTCCTGAACGTGCCCATCATCGGCGCCGCCATCGTCGGCGTTGCCCTCGCGATTGCGTTCTACCAGCGTGCCGAGAGGGACACCGAGCTCGCCGCCCACGCTTCCGCAGACGCCTTCATCGGAGAGGATGAGTAACCATGGAAAACGAGAACATCACCGCCGTCGCCGAGGGCAAGCCCTCCGGCTACAAGGTCACCAAGAAGGACCTGCGCAACGCGAACTGGCGCTGGCTCATGAGCGTGTGCACCTTCAACTACCAGACCCAGCAGGGCGCCTCAGTCGCCTACGCCCTCTCGCCGGTCCTGAGGAAGATCTACACGAACGACGAGGACTATAAGCAAGCGCTCAACAACCACTTCCGCTACTACAACACCCAGCCTTGGCTCGCCGCCATCATCCTTGGCGCCTGCGTGGCCATGGAGGAGCGCGACGGCCTAGCGGCGGCGGACGCCGTCCAAGACCTGAAGATCGGCACCATGGGACCGCTCGCCGGCGTCGGCGACTCCCTGCTCATGACCATGATCCCGACCATCATGGGCTCCATCGCCGCCTACATGGCCATCGAGGGCAACCCCGTGGGAGCCGGCATCTGGTTCGCGCTCATCCTGGCCATCTTCTGGGTCCGCATGCACGCCCTCGAGTTCGGCTACAAGCAGGGCGTGAAGCTCGTCACCGACTTCAGCGAGAAGCTTCCCAACCTCACTGCCGCCGCCTCCGTGCTCGGCCTCACCGTGGTCGGCTGCCTCATCGCCTCGGTCATCGGCGTCACCTGCCCGATTAGCTTCAGCTTCGGCGACGTCGCGATGGAGATTCAGCCGCTGCTCGACAAGATCCTGCCTGCCATGATCCCCGCCGCCATCACGGGAAGCGCGTATTACCTTCTTACCAAGAAGAACGCGAGCATGACGGCCCTCATCCTCGTGGTGATCGTCCTCGCGATGGTCGCCTCCGCCGCCGGCATCCTCGCCTAGCTTCGACCCAAGAGATTGGTGAATCAATGAGAAAGATAGTTGTGGCGAGCCATTCCCTTCTCGCCCAGGGCTTCAAGGACACCCTCGAGTTCCTTACGGGTAAGGGCGACGCCGTCAACGCCGTGTGCGCCTACGTGAACGACAACGGCGAGGGGCTCGACGCGGCGGTCGAGGCGGCTCTTTCGGGCACTGACGAGGTCGTCGTCCTCACCGACGCGTACGGCGGCAGCGTGAACCAGCGCTTTTCCCGCTTCGCCTCCGACCGGATCCACGTGATCGCGGGTGTCAACCTCCCGCTCGCCATGACGGTCGCGCTCGCGCGCCCCGACGAGAAACTCGACTTCGACGCCCTCGTCAACGAGGCGCGCCAGCAGATCATCTACGTGAACGGTGCCAGTTCCGCCGAGTGCGACGACGACGAATAGAGGAGGTCGACGATGAGAGAGTTCCTTAAGGACGTGTGGATGCACGGCGGTGAGGAAAGCCGCGCCATCACCCCCGAGAACATCACGGGCGAGAAGGGCCGCGCCGCCATGTCGGCCAGCCACCTCGGCGTCGGCCGCAAGGGCTCGTGCTGCGTGCCCCTTGAGTCCGGCGAGACCATCACGCTCGCGGACATCGAGGGCCCCGGCATCATCCGCCACATCTGGATGACCGTCCCCGACAAGACCGCCGCCGGCAGCTTCGTCATGCGTGACCTCGTGCTGCGCTTCTACTGGGACGACGAGGAGACCCCCTCGGTCGAGTGCCCTGTCGGCGACTTCTTCTGCAACGGCTTCGGTGAGCGCGCCATCGTCAACTCGATGCCCATCTGCGTGAACCCGACGGGCGGCATGAACTGCTACTTCGAGATGCCCTTCAGGAAGCACGCCAAGGTCACGCTTACGAGCGAGCACCCCGGGTTCATTAAGTACATCTTCTACACGTTCAACTACGCGCTCACCGACGTGCCGGACGACGCCATGTACTTCCACGCCCGCTTTAACCGCGAGCGCAGCACCCGCAGGGGCGTCGACTACACCGTGCTCGACGGCGTGCGCGGCAAGGGCTACTACGTCGGCACCTACATGGCCCTGTGCGCCCTGGAGCGCTATTGGTGGGGCGAGGGCGAGATGAAGTTCTTCCTCGACGGCGACGAGGAGTTCCCCACGGTCACCTCGACGGGAGCCGAGGACTACTTCGGCGGTGCCTGGGCCTTCCTCGACAGGCCGCCCCACGCGCTGCCCGAGGCGCAGTGCTTCAACACGTTGTTCGCCGGCTACCCGTACCGCTCGACGCGCGACGCCACGCGCGACCGCTTCAGCGCGGGCAAGCCGAACCCGAATCCGATGCTCGCGACTAACGACGACGCGCTGCCCAGGCACGGCCTCTACAGGTGGCACCTTCCCGACCCGATCTCGTTCAAGGAGGACCTGCGCGTGACGTTCCAGGACCTCGGCAACGACGACATCAAGCTCTACGAGCGCGAGGACGACATCTCCACCGTCGCCTACTGGTACCAAAGCGAGCCGCACGCCGTGCTCGCCCCGTTTGCCGCAAGGCAGGACCGCGTGCCCAGGTAGGGTCGCCTCGAAACAAGCCAACGTTATGGGCGCCCGCGGTTGACCATGACTGCGGGCGTCCCTTTGTAAGGAGGATCACATGAGCGAAAAGCAAATGAGGCTCGGCGCCCTCGAAGCCGGCGGGACCAAGATGGTCTGTGCCGTGGTGTCCGGCGACGGCGAGGTCCTCGACCGTATGGAGACCCCGACGCTTACGCCCGCCGAGACCGTCCCGCAGATGATCGAGTGGTTCACCGCCCGCGATGTGGACGCGTTGGGCATCGGCGCCTTCGGCCCGACCTGCGTCAACCCCAACGACGAGCGCTACGGCTCCATCCTCCAGACGCCCAAGCTCGCGTGGCGAGGCCATGGTCTTCGCGCCGCGTTCGCCGACGCCCTCGGGATTCCGGTGGCCTACGACACGGACGTGAACGTTGCCTGCCTCGGCGAAGTGGTCTTCGGCTGCTGCAAGGGGCTCGAGGACGCCGTCTACGTGACCATCGGCACCGGCGTGGGCGCGGGCGTCATGTGCGCGGGCAGACTCCTTCACGGCATGCTGCACCCCGAGGCCGGTCACATGCTGGTAAGGACCCGTCCCACCGAGGAGGGACGCTGCGTCTGCCCGAGCCACGCGAGCTGTCTCGAGGGGCTCGCCTCCGGCCCCGCCATCGCCGCGCGCTGGGGAAAGCCCGCGGCCGAGCTCGCGGACAACGATGAGGTGTGGGCGCTCGAGGGGGATTATCTGGGGCAGATGTGTGCGAACCTCGTGCTCATGTACTCGCCTCGCCGCATCGTCCTCGGCGGCGGCGTGATGCACCAGGAGCAGCTCTACGGCATCGTCCGCAAGAAGACCCTCGAATATCTGGGTGGCTACATCCAGACCGCCGAGCTTAAGGACATGGAGAGCTACATCTGCGCCCCGGGCTGCGGCGGCGACCAAGGAATCCTCGGCGCGGCCGAGCTGGCAAGAAGGGCGCTCGCGTAACTTGCGCTCTCTCCGCCATACAACGCGTTAAGAAAAGACGAGCGCTTCTTGCCAATTGAGCGGCAAGAAGTGCTCGTCTTTTGCATTTGTTTTTGGGGCAGGACGCCCCGCCTCCGCTAGAGTCCCTGGACCGCCACACCCACGAGGTTTGGACCGGTGCGGACAAGAAGCGCGGGGCTGATGTCGGAGCGGACGACCTCCACCGCGTTGGCCACGCGCTCGCACAGGGCCTGCTCCATGCGGTCGTAGAGGTCGGCGTGGGCCGAGGTGCGGCTCGCGGCAAAGCGCACCTCGGGGTGCTTCTCGACGATGGCGGCGATGAGCTTGATCTCGGTGCGATGCGGTACTTGCACAGCCATTTCGTGTACGCGAGGCTATTGGCTTTCTGGGCCACAGCAATCACCTCCCCCTAGTATGATGACCTAAACAATCCTCATGCTAGGGGGAAGGTTTTTGTCGCGTAGCGGAAATTGGCCTCCACCCGCTGAGCGGGTGGCTTTCTATGCCGCGCGTGCCGCGCGGCACGGACTAAAGTCCATGAATAAAAACGAGGAAGGCCACGTCTGGCCTCCCTCGCAAAGGATCTCTGATTACTCCCACTCATTGGGGACAGACTTAAATGAGTGCTCTTGAAATGCCGGCGCCTGGGGACGTTCTTTTTCTGTCTGCAGTTTGGAACGTTCCTTTTCTGTCGGCAGTTTGGGACGGTCCTTAGAGCTGCAGCGCGCCATGAGCGACGAGGCGAAGCGGATCATCCTGTCTTTTGAGTTCTAAGCATAAGCCCCTGTCTCTGAGCAATGACCGGTTCGCATTTGTGCGCATTTACGTGCGTGGGATTGCGTGAATATGCGTATAGATGCGCCGTTTACGGGATAAAAATGACCGTTTAGCGGTGAGATACGCAAAAACGCGCACAGAAGCGCGTGTTTGTGCGAATATAAAGCTGTCAGAAAGCAAGGCGTTCTATGACACAGGAGGCACATAATGGCAGATTCCAAGCAGGCTCCGCTCGACGCCGCGGCAGCCGCCAAAGCAGCGTTCGCTTCGGTCCAGGACAAGCCGTTCCCCGACGATATTTTTACGGCTCCCGAGCTCCATTGGGCCGTCATCGGTTGCGGCGTTATCGCCAACCAGATGGCTCAGTCCCTTGCTCTTGCCGGTCGCAAGCTTGCGGGCGTCGCCAACCGTACGCCGTCCAAGGCTCAGGCTTTTGCCGAGCAGTATGGCATCGAGAAGGTCTACGACACGGTTGAGGACCTCTACGCCGATCCTGGCATCGACGCCGTCTACATCACTACCCCGCACAACACTCATATCACCTATCTGCGCGCTGCCCTGGCAGCCGGCAAGCACGTGCTCTGCGAGAAGGCCATTACCCTCAATTCCGCTGAACTCGATGAGGCCCGTGCCATTGCCGCCGAGCACAACGTGGTCCTTATGGACGCTACCACGGTGCTCCACATGCCCTTGTATCAAGAGCTGCGTCGCCGCATGGATGCCGGCGAGTTCGGCCGCATGAACCTCGCTCAGCTCAACTTTGGTAGCTACAAGGAGTACGGCGACCTGACCAACCGTTTCTACAATCGCAACCTTGCCGGCGGTGCCATGCTCGATATTGGTGTGTATGCCCTGTCCGTCATGCGCCTGTTTATGGCGAGCCAGCCCGCCGAGGTCGTGTCTCTAGGCAACACCTGCGAGACTGGCGTCGATGTTGCGGGCGGCATCGTCTGCCGCAATGCCGAGCAGCAGCTGGGCGTCGTGAGCCTTACGCTTCACTCCAAGCAGCCCAAGCGCTCGGTCATCAGCTTTGACAAGTGCTACATCGAGGTCAACGAATATCCGCGTGCCGATCACGCGACCATCGTGTGGACTGCGGACGGCCACCGCGAGGAGGTCCACGCAGGCACCGAGGCTTACGCCCTGTGTTATGAGATGGCCGATCTTGAGAAGGCCGTTGCCGGCGACGACTCCAAGCGCGAGCTTCTGGATTATGCTTCTGATGTTATGGAGCTTATGACCAAGCTTCGCGCCGATTGGGGAGTCGTGTACCCCGAGGAGGAGTAAGCGATGCTTGCGGAAGATAGGCTCAACGCAATCGTGTCGATGGTGCAGCAGACGGGCTCGGTTACCGTACCGGAGCTTGCTGAGGCCCTGGGCGTGACGGCGTCTACCATTCGGCGCGACCTGCAGACGCTCAATCGCGCACACCGTATCGCCAAGGTGCACGGTGGGGCGACGAGCCTTGAGCGCGCGCACGTGACGCGCGACCTAACGCTTAATGAGCGCAGCGATCTCCATAACGACGACAAGGAACGTATCTGCGCCCGTGCGGCGGCGCTGGTGGAGCCCGAGAGCTTTGTGTACATCGATTCGGGTTCGACGACGCTCAGGCTCATCGAGCATCTTCCGCATCTCGAAGGTGTCACCTATGTGACTGATTCCGTGCTCCATGCTCAGCATCTCGCTTTGCGCGGCATGCGTACCGTGGTGCTGGGCGGCGAGCTCAAACCCGAGACCGAGGCGCTCGTTGGCCCCGATGCCTTGGCAACCTTAGACCGTTACAACTTCAACTGCGGCTTTTGGGGCTCTAACGGCATTGCCGCCGAGCAGGGCTTCACGGCGCCCGATATCGAGGAGGCGCAAGTAAAGCGTATCTCGATGCGCCATACGGCCAAGCGCTTCGTAATCTCGGACGCCAGTAAATTTGGCATGGTGGCGCCCGTCAAGTTCGCGGACTTCCGCGATGCAACGATTATTACCGCAGGCGAGGTCCCCGCCAAGTACCGGGCAATGGACAACGTCGTCACGGTCTAGCGACGGGAAGGCCAAAACCACCGCGAAGGTGCCCGTCCCCATTGTGGTGGTTAGTAATGAAAACTGAGTAGTTTTCTCAATAGAAAAGCGGCAACGTCCATTACGGGCGTTGCCGCTTTTGTTGTCTACCGGTTTATCTAAATCTGTAACAACCAGACCGTTAAAAGCAGGCTAGATGTTACAGATCGAGATACTTACGAACCGCGCCGCCCCTTTGTCTCAATCTGTAACATCTGGGACTGATTTTGCCGAGTTACTGTTACAGATTGAGATTATTCCCTTGAGGGGATTCGAATGTCTCGATCTGTAACAGATAGACCGGAAAATGGGTTCTAACTGTTACAGATCGAGACGTTTTGGGACCGCGGCTGAGCCATTGCGGCAAAACCACCATAAAGGTGCTTGTCCCCTTTGTGGTGGTTTAGGGCTCCCAGGGGCAGGGGGCTTCGATGTGGATGTGCTCGCCGGTTACGGGATGCGTAAAGGACACGCTGTGGGCGTGGAGCATCAATCCACAGGGGCGCGGCGTGCCGTACAGGTCGTCGCCAACCAGGGGATGGCGCTCGCTTGCCAGGTGCACGCGAATCTGGTGTTTGCGGCCGGTGAGCAGCTCGACATCAATATACGAGCGCGTGGGCAGGCCGCGGCGGCTCTTAAGACGCTTGAGCACCTTCACGCGCGTTTGAGACGGCTTGCCGCTGGCGCCAACGCGCATCTTGCGGCTATCGTGGCGGTCGCGGGCGATGGGCTTGTCGATGAGCTTTTCGTTCCAGTCGATCTTGCCCTCGGCGAGCGCCAGGTAGTGCTTTTCGAACGCGTGGTCGATGATCATCTGGTCAAAGGCGGGCTGCGTCTGCTTGTCGAGTGAGAACAGCACCACGCCGGTGGTGTCACGGTCCAAGCGGTTGAGCGGCTGCATGTCGGTCGCGGCAAAGCCGTCGCCCATCGCCAGCAGCAGGTCGCTGGCGTAGTCGGTGAGCGTGCGCTCGCCGGTGCCGTCGCCGTGGACGATCATGCCGGCGGTCTTGTCGATGGCCATGAGCCAGGCGTCGCAATAGAGGACTTGAGGTTCTTCGTTCACGTGTAAGCCTTTCGGTTAGCTAATTCCCACAAACATGCAGCCCGAGGTGGCGCCGCGCAGGCGGGCGGCGGGCTTGCGACCGGCCTGCGCGGCCTCGACGGCGCGACGGACGCGGGCGACGGCACGGCCCACCTCATCCGTCTCGAGCAGCGTTCCGTCCACCATGAGACGGCGCACGCCGGCGTCGAGCAGCTGTGGAACCTGCGGTGTGAGGTCGATGGGGTAGGCGTCGTACAGGCGAGAGCGGCCGTGGATGTCGGTGCGGACGGGCATGACCTTTCCGTCGATATTCTTGAGCGAGAGCTTACGGGCACGCAGGCGGCAGCTGGCACAATCGTGGATGCAACCGTTGGCAACCTGCAGAATGCAATGCTCGCTTGTCATGACGCGCGGGCGGCCAAAGACGGTGATGCCTAGAGCCGCGGGCGCGGCGGCGCCGAGCGAGACAATCTCGTCGAGCGTGATCTCGGGCGAGAGCCAAAACGCACCGGCTCCGCGCTCGGCAAGCGCCTCCATGCAGGGCGTGTTGTGCACCGGCAGGCAAGAGCGAATCTCGGCCGTGGCGCCAACCTGGGCGGCCAGGGCAAGCTCAGAGATGTTGCCAATAGCGACCGTGGCGCCGGCAACAACCCATGGGTCAACGCGGACGTGGTCAACGGCGCGGCAGACCTCGTCGAGTGCGGGCACAATACCCTGCTCAAAGGCATCGGCAGGGGAGAGTCCGACAGCCTCGAGCGCGTCGGTGGTCATGTAGATGCGCGTTGCACCCTCCGCGCGAGCGGCCTCGGCGGCCTCGAGCGAGGTGACGGTAGCGCAGATCTGCGGCTCATCGCGGTAGTGCTCGGGCGCGGGGCGGGAATCATTGGTGACAGTCGCCGGTAGCTCGAGCGTGCGGGCGCGCTCCTCATACGGTGCCAGAATGGCCTCTTCCAGCGCCTTACAAGCGGCGGCGCGCACCTTGTGCACGGCGGAAAAGCCCATGCCGCAACTCTCGTCGAGGGCCACGTCAAAGCTCGCGGCCTCAAAGGGAGAGGAGCCCATGCGCCCGACGTGCTCAACCAGATCGGACGCCTCGACCGCACGGGTCTTGGCGGCCTCGACGGTGAAGCCCGTGGCGGTGGCGGTGAGTGTGAGGTCGTCGCAGCAGGTGAGTGTGACGGCAAACGGCTCGCCCAGGCGCGCCACGACGGATACATCAACAGCTCGGCGGCGCAGCACATCGCGCTTGAGCGCGGCGCTGGCAGCGTCAATAGCGCGCTGGCTTCGAATCACGCGCACGCGGCAGCCCTCGGGCATGCTACGGGGCACGCGACACTCGATAACATCGCCGGCAGCGGCATCATCGGCGGCGATGGTGGTCAGGAACTGGTCGAACTCATCGTCGTGGCGAAGCTCCAGCAGGTCGCCCTTGCCCACGGGCTCAAACAACTCAATGCGGGCGATGGCGGCGCGGCGACGGCGGTCGTCGGGTTTGAGCCCGCGCACATCGCGGTTGGTCAGGCGGCTGCCGAGCACCGTGCCCACGATCTGGCCGCGGTTGTTGGAGCGCTCGTAACTCATCATCTCGTCACCCGAGGTGCCGTCTTGGTAGGCGTGCGTAAAGTCACGGTTAAAGCAGCGCTTGAGCTGGCGCTGACGGGCGGCTTCCTCGTCCTTAGAGGTCGAAACATCGGCCAGCATATCGTCAATCTGATGACGATACACGTCGACGATGGAATACACGTAATCGGGAGCCTTCATGCGGCCCTCGAGCTTGAGCGATGCGGCGCCGGCGTCATACAGACGGCGAACAAGCTGCGAAGTGTTGGTGTCACGCGGGCACAGCGCGCGCTCGCGACCGGCGGGGGAGAGCGTGCGGCCGTTCTCGTCGATCAGCTCGTAGGGCAGGCGGCAGGGCTGGGCGCACATGCCGCGGTTGGCCGAGCGGCCCGCCATGGCAAAGCTCGACAGCAGGCACAGACCCGAGTAGCAAAAGCAGATGGCACCGTGGCTAAAGACCTCGAGGTCGACATCGGGCGCGGCGTCGTGGATGGCGGCGATCTCGTCGATGGAGAGCTCGCGCGAGAGGGTCACGCGGTCGGCGCCCTGCTCGCGGCACCAGATGGTTCCGCGGTCGTCATGGATGTTCGCCTGGGTTGAGATGTGCGTCTCGATGCCGGGCATCGTGCGCTTGACCTCAAAGAACAGACCCCAGTCCTGGATGATGAAGGCATCGGCGCCCAGCGTGGAGCAGCGATGGATGAGTTGCAACGCATCGGCCATCTCGGACTGCTTGATGACGATGTTGACCGTGACGTAGACGCGCGAGCCGGCCAGGTGTGCAGCGCGGCAGGCCTGCTCAAAGGCCTCGTCGGTAAAGTTCGTTGCCTTGCGGCGGGCGTTGAAGCTGCCCATGCCGCAGTAGATGGCGTCTGCCCCGGCAGCGAGTGCGGCGGCGAAGGGCTCCGGGCCTCCGGCGGGGGCCAAGAGCTCGGGTCTACGGTTGGTGGTTCGACTGGCGGTTGCGGTCATATCCTGCCTTTCAAAATGCTCAGATACTCAAAAGTATAGTGGTGTCATCGCGGCAGGCGATACCCGTGCTCTAAGCGGGATAAAGTCTTCAGCAGCTTGGACTGGCTGCTTCACATGAGAACCGTTCAGCGGTCCGGGGAAACCGTTGGGCGATAAAATATTCTCGCAACGTGATAATAATCTTGCATCGCGCGGAAACCTTGAGTACTATCCCAATCAAGCGCGGTGTTCAGACCGAACTGTGCCTCCCGGTGTGAACGCCGCGCTCCCGTTCCCTTTTACTTGTAAGGAGAAAAACATGAGCAAGACCGTCGTGTCTTCCGATAACGCACCCGCAGCCATCGGCCCGTATTCCCCCGGTATCCAGACTGGCAACATGGTGTTTCTGTCCGGCCAGCTGGGCATCGATCCCGCGACCGGCAAGCTGCCCGAGGGTGTCGAGGCCCAGGCCAAGCAGTCCCTCGCCAACGTCGAGGCTCTGCTGACCGCTGCCGGCGCCACGTTTGCCGATGTCGTCAAGACCACGGTCTACCTGGCCGACATCGCCGACTTTGCCGCCGTGAACGAGATTTACGCCTCCAAGTTCGAGGCTCCGTTCCCCGCGCGCAGCGCTTTCCAGGTTGCCGCCCTTCCGGCTGGCGGTCTGGTCGAGATCGAGGTTGTCGCCGCTCTCTAAGGTGTTGGTAACAACTAAACATGACATGCAAAAAGACCCTGCAGCGCGTGCGAGCTGCAGGGTCTTTTGTCAAGCGATGCGACAAAAATGATCCGTTTCCCTTCGTCCCCAAGGGATCACGTTTAGCCTTCCTTGCGGACTTTTTGCAGGTAGCGGTATACGCTGGGCTCCGAAATGCCCAGCGCGGTGGCGGCGCAGGCCACAGCGCCCTTGAGCATGAACACCCCGTTGCCGTTGAGGTGGCGAATGACGTCCACGCGGTCGCTCTGACCAAGCGACGCTACATCCAGCCCGCGCGCGCTCAGCAACTCGGCAATGCTGCGGTCGATGAGCTCCTGCGTGGACTCCGAAAGGCTTTCGACCTCGATAGGGGCGGGCTCCGTGCGCGTCGGCGCCGCGTCGAAGCATGCCATGAGCTGCTGCGCCATGGTGTTGATGGAGCGCACGGTCGAGAGGTCAGTGTTGACGCAGAGCATACCGACGATCTCGTTATCCTCGCGGATAAAGTACGTCGCCGACTCCAGCGTTTTGCCGCCGGCGCCGCGGCCCTCGTAGCCCGTAATAAACGGCAGGTCGCGATACTTGGGATCGTGCATGATCTTGAGCGCCAGATCGGTGGCAGGACCGCCGATCTTACGGCCGCTCACGATGCCGTTGCGAATATCGACGATGGCGTGGTCGGGATCCGAGAAATCGTGCAGCACGATTTCGCTGTTCTTACCGAGTATCTGCTCCAGGAAATCGACCATCGGCAAAAAGCGGCGTACGGTCTCGTTCACGGGCAACTCCTTTGGGTGAAATCGGAAATGTTCATAACAATTTTTTCTCATGGTAACACGCTGCTCTTCATCTCGTATATCCGCAGGTACATTGCGTAATACAGACGAACGGTAGGATATTGGCGGTAAACGGTCGACCAAAAGGAAAGTTAGATGTTATTTTGACCAGACACTTTCCTGACCTGCGGAAATGCATTATCTCGGCTGAAGAATAGTCTGATAACAAAAAATTATTATTGAGAATGAGAATCATCTTTAATACGATATTCACCGAAGGCACAACCTCAACCCCGCACTGCGTCACAATAGAGCGTTAGATGCGAAAACAACTACTTCGAGGATTGGTGGTCAAATGGCCCAGGAGACGGTTAAGAACGGCACTGAAGCCCTGTTCACTCGCGAGGGCATGCCTCCCGTTAAGGAAATGATTCCGTGTGCCCTTCAGCACGTGCTGGCTTCGTTTGCCGGTATCATCACGCCGGCGGTCATCATGGCCGGCGTCTACGGCTTTAATAGCCAGCAGAGCACCGACATCATCCAGGTCGCGCTCATTCTTTCGGCGATCGATACGGCCCTTCAGGCCTTCGCTCCCTTCCGTCGCATCGGCGGCGGCCTGCCCATCGTCATGGGCGTTTCGTTCGCGTTCCTGCCGGCTCTGCAGGCCATGGGTGCCTCGGGCTTTAGCTTTGGTGCGCTGCTGGGCGGCGAGATCGTCGGCGGCGCCGTCGCGGTCCTCTTTGGTCTGGCCTACAGCAAGATCAAGTGGCTGTTCCCGCCCGTCGTGACCGGTACGGTCATCTTCTCCATCGGCGTTTCGCTGTATCCCACGGCCGTCAAGTATATGGCCGGCGGTATGGGTACGCCGCTGTGGGGTACCCCGCAGGCCTGGTGCGTCGCTCTTATCACCTTCGCCGTGGTCTTTGCGCTCGCCAACTTTGGCAAGGGCACGCTCAAGCTGGGATCCGTGTTCTTTGGCATGATCGTTGGCATGATCGTTTCGATTCCCTTTGGCATGATCGACTTCTCCAGCGTCGCCACCGCTCAGGTCTTCGCCCTTCCCAAGCTCATGCCCTACGCGCTCGAGTTTGATCCCGAGGTCTGCATTACCCTCGCCGTCGTGTTCCCCATGGTCGCCATTCAGGTTATCGGCGACGTCTCCGCCGCCTGCCTGGGTTCCATCGACCGTATGCCCACCGAGCGCGAGCTCTCCGGCGCTATCGTGTCCCAGGGCCTCACCTCTATGGTCGGCGGCCTGCTGGGCGGTCTTCCCACCAGCGCCCTTGGCCAGAACGTGGGCATCATCTGCTCCAACAAGGTCGTCAACAAGTGGGTCTTTGTGATCATCGCGGCCGTCTTTGCCATCGCTGGTTTGTTCCCGCAGCTCTCTGCCGTCCTTTCCGCTATTCCGCAGCCCGTCATCGGCGGCGCGACCGTCGGCGTCTTTGGCACCATCACCATGAACGGCGTGCGCATGTTCACCCGCGAGGGTCTCACGCAACGCACGACCACCATCGTCGGTACCTCCGTCGTCTTTGGCCTGGGTATCTGGATGGCCAGCGGTTGCCTTGCCGGCGAGGGTATGCCCGCCTGGGTGTCCACCGTCATCGGCTCCAATGCCGTAACCCCCACCGCCATCATGGCCATTGTCCTTAACCTGATCCTTCCGCAGACGCCGGTCGTGGCTCAGCACATCGATGCTGCCAAGGACGCTGCCGTGGATCTGGTCCTGCCCGAGAGCAAGAAGTAACCAATTCGGTGCTATTCGTCGGCGGACGTATCGCCTCGTCCGCCGACGTCATGCGGCGCCAAGCCGCACTTCAAAGGGTTTGTCCCTTTGGTGAAGCGTTGACGGGAGAGGGCCCGTTTCCGGTGTAGGCCGGCGCTTCGCACTTCCGCCATGTCAGAGGTGTCAAACCCCGCCCCTGATGTTGAAGGGAGCATTCATGCTTCTGGTCGCTAACGGTTCCGTCTTTACCCGCAACGCTCAGGCCCCGTTCATTCCCAACGGTGCGGTCGCCATTGACGGAGATACGATCGTCGAAGTGGGCCTCGAGCTCGAGCTCAAGGCCAAGTACCCGGATGCCGAGTACGTCGACGCCCAGGGCAACCTCATCATGCCCGGACTCATCAACTGCCACACCCACATCTACTCGGGTCTGGCCCGTGGCCTTGCCATTAAGGGCTGCAACCCCACCAACTTCCTGGAGAATCTTGAGCAGCAGTGGTGGAAGATCGACGATAACCTGACGCTCGACGGTACCAAGGCCAGCGCCTATGCCACAATCCTTGACTCCATCCGCGATGGCGTCACCACGATTTTCGATCACCATGCGAGCTTCTGCGAGATCCCGGGAAGCCTCTTTACCATTAAGGATGCAGCTCAGGAGCTGGGCATGCGTTCGTGCCTGTGCTACGAGGTCTCCGATCGCCGCGGCCAGGAAAAATGCGACCAGGCCATTGCCGAGAACGCCGAATTTGCCCAGTGGGCCGCCAAGGAGCGTCGCGATAACGACAACCACATGATCGCCGCCATGTTTGGCGGACATGCCACCTTTACGCTTTCGGACGAGACCATGGACAAGATGGCCGAGGCCAACAATGGCCTGACCGGCTTCCACATCCATGTGTGTGAGGGCATGAATGACGTGTGGGATTCCCGCCTCAACCGCGGCGGCATCAGCCCCGTCGAGCGCCTGCTGCAGCACAACCTGCTGGGTCCCGACACCATGCTCGGCCACTGCATCCACGTGACGCCTGCCGAGATGGATATCGTCAAGGAGTCCGGCACCTGGCTCGTCAACAACCCCGAATCCAATATGGGCAACGCCGTGGGCTGCGCCCCCGTGCTCGAGTTCTTCCGCCGCGGCATCCCCGTGTGCATGGGCACCGACGCCTACACCCACGATATGCTCGAGAGCCTTAAAGTCTTCCTGATCATTCAGCGCCACAACGCCGCCATGCCCAACGTGGGCTGGTGCGAGGCCATGGCGATGCTGTTCGAGAACAACGCCAAGATGGCGAGCAAGTACTTCGACCGCAAGCTCGGTGTGCTCGAGGCCGGCGCTGCCGCCGACGTCATCGTTATGGACTACAAGCCCTTTACGCCGCTGAGCGAGGAGAATATCGACGGCCACATGCTCTTTGGCATGATGGGCAAAAACTGCCGCACTACCATCATCAACGGCCGCGTCCTGTACAAGGATCGCGAGTTCGTTGGCATTGATGAGGACAAGATCAACGCGTGGACCATGGCCGAGTCCAAGAAGCTCTGGAGCACGCTCAACGATCGCACCTACTAATTACAAGTAGATTCGCGCGCGTCGGATGTTTCGCCGCATCCGACGCGCGTATAGGCGACCTCCGCGGGGTCGCCGGCGCTGTGCTAGCGCTACACCGTATTTGCGCCCGCCGCGCGGTCTCGCCGGGCGTTACAGAGAGGAGCTCACTATGAGCGACATCATGAGGCCGATCCCGTTTTCGCAGCTGATGAACTGGATCATCGAGGAGCATAAGACCCAGGACGCCATCTTTGGCGTGCGCAAGATGGTCACGACCAACCAGGAGGGCGCGCTTCCCATTTTTGACGAGCGCATCGAGACTCCGTTTGGCCCGGCCGCCGGCCCCAATACGCAGCTTGCCCAGAACATCGTGGCATCCTATGTTGCTGGTTCCCGCTTCTTTGAGCTCAAGACCGTCCAGGTTATGGACGGCGAGGAGCTCTCCAAGTGTGTGAACAAGCCCTGCATTGTGGCACAGGATGAGTGCTACAACTGCGAGTGGTCGACCGAGCTCGAGGTTCCGCAGGCCTTTGCCGAGTACGTGAAGGCATGGTTTGCCTGCCACCTGATCGCTCGCGAGTACGGCCTGGGCAGCCCGGACGGCTTCGTCTTCAACATGTCCGTGGGTTATGACCTGGAGGGCATCAAGAGCCCCAAGGTCGACGCCTACATCGAGGGCATGAAGGACGCCAGCGGCTCCGACGTCTGGAACGAGTGCCGCGCATGGGCACTCGCCAACCTGGACAAGTTTGAGCATGTCGACGCTGCGTTTGTCGAGTCCATCCCGGCGCGCGTCTCCAACTCCATCACCGAGTCTACCCTGCACGGCTGCCCGCCTGCCGAGATCGAGCGCATCGCGACCTACCTCATCACCGAGAAGGGCCTTAACACCTACATCAAGTGTAACCCCACGCTGTTGGGCTATGAGTTTGCCCGCCAGCGCCTCAACGAGCTGGGCTTTGATTACATCGTCTTTGATGACACGCACTTCCGCGAGGATCTGCAGTGGGCCGATGCCGTGCCCATGTTCGAGCGCCTGATTGCCCTGTGCGCCGAGCGCGGTCTGGAGTTTGGCGTCAAGCTGACCAACACGTTCCCCGTCGACGTGACGAGGAACGAGCTGCCTTCCACCGAGATGTACATGTCGGGCCGTTCGCTGTTCTCGCTGACCATCGAGGCCGCCCGCCGCATTACCGAGCAGTTCGATGGCAAGCTGCGCATCAGCTACTCCGGCGGTGCCACGGTCTACAACATCCGTGCCCTGTATGACGCCGGCATTTGGCCCGTCACCCTGGCGACCGACGTGCTCAAGCCCGGTGGCTACGAGCGCTTTAGCCAGATGGCCGGCGAGTTTACCGATCTGGACGGCAAGCCGTTCGCGGGTGTCTCTCTCGATGCCGTGACCGCGATCCAGACCGACTCGCTCACCAACCCGCTCTACAAGAAGCCGCTGCGCCCGCTGCCCGACCGCAAGGTCGCCGGCAAGAGCCCGCTTTCCGACTGCTTTACCACGCCGTGCCGCACGAGCTGCCCCATCCAGCAGGATATTCCCGCCTACTTGGCGGCTGTTGACGAGGGCCGCTACGAGGACGCGCTCAACATCATCATCGAGCGCAACGCCCTGCCGTTCATTACCGGTACCATCTGCCCGCATCCCTGCGGCCGTGCCTGCGAGCGTGCATTCTACGAGCCCGAGGGCGCCCAGATCCGCGCCAGCAAGCTCAAGGCCGCCCGCGAGGCCATGACCGCCGTGCTGCCCAAGCTGCGCGCCCAGGCCATTGCCAACGACGCCGAGCGCAACGTTGCCGTTATCGGCGGCGGCCCGGCCGGCCTGGCGACGGCGTTCTTCCTGACGCGCGCCGGCGTGCCCGTCACTATCTTCGAGGCCCGCGACTCTCTCGGCGGCGTGGTCCGTCACGTGATCCCCGAGTTCCGTATCGCGAGCGACGATATCTCCCACGATGCCGAGCTCTGCCTGGCCTTTGGCGCCAAGGTACAGCTCAACGCTCGCGTGGATTCCATCGACGAACTCAAGGCCCAGGGCTTCACCGACGTGGTCGTGGCCACCGGTGCCTGGATGCCCGGCTCTGCAGGCTTGGGCGAGGGCGCCGAGTTCGACGTGCTGGAGTTCCTCGAGGCCGCCAAGAAGGGCGAGAAACTCGAGCTGGGCGAGGACGTCGTGGTCATTGGCGCCGGCAACACCGCCATGGACGCGGCTCGCGTGGCCAAGCGCCTGGCCGGCGTGAAGAACGTGCGCCTGGTGTATCGCCGCACCAAGAAGCAGATGCCCGCTGACGAGGAAGAGCTTGATCTTGCTCTTGCCGACGGTGTTGAGTTCTGCGAGCTGCTGGCCCCCAAGGCGCTTAACGGCGCCGTGCTGACCTGCGACGTTATGGAGCTTGGCGAGCCGGATGCAAGCGGCCGTCGCAGCCCCGTCGCCACGGGCGAGACCGTCGAGCTTCCCGCCACCACGGTGATCTGCGCCGTGGGCGAGGGCATCGATGCCAGCCTGTATGATGCCGCGGGCGTTGAGCACGACCGTCGCGGCCGCCTCGCCGCCACCTCCACCGGCGTCGAGGGCGTCTGGGCTGCCGGCGATTGTCGCCGCGGTCCGGCCACCGTGGTCGAGGCTATCGCCGACGCCGCCGAGGCCGCCCGAGCCATCGCCGGTGTGGACTTTAACAAGTACGCCGACTGCAACGAGCAGGCCGGCCGCGAGGATACCTGCTACGAGCGCAAGGGGACGCTCTGCCGCGACAAGCGCAACTGCACCAAGACCCGCTGCCTGGGCTGCGGCTCGGTGTGCGAGGTCTGCTGCGACGTGTGCCCCAACCGCGCCAACGTTGCCATTAAGGTGCCGGGCCTGGCCAAGCATCAGGTCGTCCATGTCGATGGCATGTGCAACGAGTGCGGTAACTGCGCCGTGTTCTGCCCCTACCAGGAGGGTCGTCCCTACAAGGACAAGCTCACCCTGTTCTGGAGCGAGGCAGACATGGAGAACTCCGAGAACGAGGGCTTCCTGGCCGTGGACGAGGACCACTTTAAGGTCCGCGTCGCCGGCACGGTCCGCACCGTCTCGGTCGATGCCGTCAACACCGGTCTGCCCGAGGCCGTCCGCCTGACCATCAAGGCCGTGCGCGACAGCTATCCGTATCTCCTTAAGAAATAGGCGAGTCTCTTATGGCCAAATCCATTCAACATAACGTGGCCTACGTTGCCTGCGGAAGCGGTTGCGCCTCCGCAGGCGGCGACGCCCGCTGCAGCGAAGGCTGCATTGGCTGTGGCGCCTGCGTCACAGCCTGCCCCCACGGCGCCATCGCACTGGTTGATGGCGTCGCCCGCGTGGACCGCTCCAAGTGCACGGGCTGCGGCCTGTGCGGCATGGCATGCCCGCAGCGCGTGATTGCCTTTGTTCCCGGCTACCAGAACATCCTGGTGCGCTGCAACAACACCGATAAGGGCGCCATCGCCCGCAAGATTTGCGACACGAGCTGCATCGGTTGCGGCATGTGCGCCAAAAAGTGCCCTGCCGGCGCTATCCGCATCGAGGACAACTGTGCCCACATCGACGGTGCGGACTGCCTGTCGTGCGGCATGTGCGCCGTCGTTTGCCCGCATGGCGCCATCCACGACCGCACCGGCATCGCCGCCGGCGTGTAGAAGGGAATCACCATGGCACAGGAATTCACTTTTACCGTTAACGGCGTCGAGCACACGACGACCCAAAACAAACCGCTGCTGCGCTACCTGCGCGACGACCTGCACATCCATTCCGCCAAGGACGGCTGCTCCGAGGGTGCTTGCGGCACCTGCACCATTCATGTGGACGGTGCAGCCGTCAAGGCGTGCGTGCTGACCACCGCCCTTGCCGCCGGCCGCAACATCGTGACTGTCGAGGGCCTGCCCGAGGACGTGCGCGAGGCCTTTGTGTACGCCTTTGGCGCCGTGGGCGCCGTGCAGTGCGGTTTTTGCATCCCCGGTATGGTCATGGCAGGCGCGGCGCTCATCGCCGAGGACCCCGAGCCCACTGAGGAGCAGATCAAGTACGCCATCCGCGGCAACGTCTGCCGCTGCACCGGCTACAAGAAGATTATTGAGGGTATTTCGCTGGCCGCTGCGGTACTCCGCGGCGAAAAGCAAATCGACGAGGACCTGGAGCGCGGTGACGACTACGGCGTGGGCAAGCGCGCCTTCCGTATCGACGTGCGCAAGAAGGTGCTCGGCGAGGGCAAGTATCCCGACGACATCGACGAGCTCGATCAGCCGGGCCTGACCTACGCCAGCGCCGTGCGCTCCAAGTATCCGCGCGCCCGCGTGCTCTCCATCGATACCTCCAAGGCCGAGGCCCTGCCCGGCGTGGTGGGCATCCTGCGCGCCGAGGACGTGCCGGTCAACCAAGTCGGCCACCTTATCCAGGACTGGGACGTCATGATCGCGGCGGGCGATATCACCCGCTGCGTGGGCGATGCCATCGTGCTGGTGGTTGCCGAGGACGAGGCGACGCTCGAGAAGGCCAAGAAGCTCGTAAAGATCGATTACGAGCCGCTGGAGCCCGTGCGCAACATTGTCGAGGCCAGGGCCGCCGACGCCCCACGCCTGCATGACAGCTTCTTTGCCTTTGGCAACACGGTGGAGCTCAAGGACAACGTGTGCCAGAGCCGCCATGTGACGCGCGGCGACGCCGCCAAGGCGCTGGCAGAGAGCGCGTTCACCGTGACGCAGCGCTTTACCACGCCCTTTACCGAGCATGCCTTCTTGGAGCCTGAGTGCGCCGTCGCCTTCCCGTACAAGAACGGCGTCAAGGTGCAGTCGACCGACCAGGGTGCCTACGATACGCGCAAAGAGTGTGCCCACATGTTTGGCTGGGACAACGAGCCCGAGCGCGTGGTCGTCGAGACCATGCTCGTGGGCGGCGGCTTTGGCGGTAAGGAGGACGTTTCGATCCAGCACCTGGCCGCGCTTGCTGCCTATAAGCTCCAGCGTCCTGTGAAGTGCAAGCTCACGCGTGCCGAGTCGCTCGCGTTCCATCCCAAGCGTCATGCCATGGACGGCACCTTTACACTGGGCTGCGATGCCGAAGGCAACTTTACCGGCCTGGATTGCGAGATCAACTTCGATACCGGCGCCTACGCGTCGCTGTGCGGCCCGGTGCTCGAGCGTGCCTGCACGCATGCCGTCGGTCCCTACAAGTACCAGAACACCGACATCCGCGGCTTCGGCTACTACACTAACAACCCGCCTGCCGGCGCGTACCGTGGCTTTGGCGTCTGTCAGTCCGAGTTTGCGCTCGAGAGCCTGATCGACCTGCTGGCCGAGAAGGTCGGTTTGGATCCGTGGGAGATTCGCTACCGCAACGCCATCGAGCCGGGCGAGGTTCTGCCCAACGGCCAGATTGCCGACTGCTCCACGGCGCTTAAGGAGACGCTGCTCGAGGTCAAGGATGCCTACTACGCGCATCCCGGCCACGCCGGCATTGCCTGCGCCATGAAGAACGCCGGCGTGGGCGTGGGCCTGCCCGATGCCGGCCGCTGCAAGATTCGCGTCGAGAACGGCGTGGCTGTGGTCTATGCCGCCACGTCCGACATCGGCCAGGGCTGCAACACCGTCTTTTTGCAGGACGTTGCCGAGGCCTGCGGTCTGCCGCTGGGCTGCATCGCCAATGGCGAGTGCTCCACCGAGAACGCTCCCGACTCCGGCACCACGTCTGGCTCGCGTCAGACGGTCGTGACCGGCGAGGCCGTGCGCGGCGCCGCCTTCTTGCTGCGCGATGCCATGGTTGGCATCGAGGCCGGCAAGCCTGCGCCCGATGCTCCTGTGAGCGCGCATGGCGACGGCGCCAAGATCGAGTACGACGACGGTCGCGCCTATCAGCTGCGCACGCAGGAACTCGTCGCCGGCCAGGGCATGCATCCTCAGGATCCCGCGACCGCCATCAAGGCGCTCGAGGGCTGCGAGTTTGGCTACGTGTATCTGGAGCCGACCGACAAGCTGGGCGCCGATGTTCCCAACCCCAAGAGCCACATCTGCTACGGTTTTGCCACACATGTGGTCATTCTGGATGATGACGGCCGCGTGAGCGAGGTCTATGCCGCACACGATTCCGGCAAGGTGGTCAACCCCATCTCCATCCAGGGTCAGATCGAAGGCGGCGTGCTCATGGGTATGGGCTATGCGCTGACCGAGGACTGGCCGCTCAAGGACTGCGTACCCCAGGCAAGGTACGGCACGCTCGGGCTGTTCCGTGCGCCCGAGATTCCGGATATCCACGCCATCTACGTGGAGAAGGACGAGCTGCTGCCCGTGGCATACGGCGGCAAGGGCATTGGAGAGATCGCAACGATACCCACGGCGCCCGCCGTGCAGAACGCCTACCGCGCATTCGACGGCAAGCTGCGTCCGGATCTGCCCATGGTGGATACGCCGTACAGCCGCGCTCGCAACCGCGGGTAGGGTGGAGCGCGGACGGTCATTGCTGATGGGCCGTTCGTACTCAACATCAACAGCATAAGCTGCGCCTTTGGCCCCGGTTCCATCGCGAGCCGGGGCCTTTTGCTTGGAGCGGAAAGCGTGTCCCGAAATGAGCGCTCAGAATGGGATGCAGTTTCCCCTTGGAGCCCTCGGCGGAAATTACATCCCAGAATCGATGCTCAGAATGGGATGCGCTTTCCGGTAGAGCCTCTGGCGGAAAGCGCATCCCGGAATTCGGCTCCAGAGTGGGACACACTTTCCGGTTGGAGCTTCAACCGGAAAGTGCATCCCGGAATCCGCGCCTGGAATGGGATGCACTTTCCGGAACAGCCCTCAACCGGAAACCGCGTCCCAGAATTTCGCTTCAGAGTGGGACGCCGTTTCCGGCTGAATCCTCTGGCGGAAAGTTCATCCCAGAATTGGCGCTCGGAGTGGGACACGGTTTCCGGATCGGCCCTCAGCGGAAAATGTATCCCAGTTTGAGCGTCTATTCCGGGATGTAATTTCCGCTGGGCGTTCAACCGGAAAGCGTGTCCCGTTCTAGGCCTTGATTCCGGGATACGCTTTCCGCTAGGCATGCCATCTGGAAAGCGCGTCCCGTTTTGAGCACTCAGTCTGGGACATGGTTTCCGCGGGTGCTGCCAACCGGAAAGCGTGTCCCGGTTTGGTAGGCAGGCGGGCATAAGCTCGGTAGCCCCTACAGCTCAATATCGTTGAGCCATGTCGGCAGCGCGGTCTGCCGGATGCCTGCCGTCTGCAGCTTTTTCGCGAACATGCCTGCCGAACGGACTTCGTTCATGGTAAAGCGTAGCAAGGGATGACCGTAAAGCGATAGATGCGCCTCACGCTGTCGTTCGGCAACGAGCGCCTCGGCGGTGGTGCGTCCGGCCAGCATGGTCTGGTCGGTATATTTGATGAGCCCATCGAGTTCGCCCAGCGTGAGCTCCCTGGCTTGACGCTCCCAGGCAAAATCCGTTCGCATGCTTTCGGTCGAATCGAAGGGATCCGTTAGCTCGTATTGAAGTTGGTCGGGTGCAAAGCCGGTCTCGATCATGACAGCGCGGGCGACCGATTCCCCGCCGCTCTCGGCGCGCGCGTCAGCATATTGGAGCGTGGTGAGGGCCGTGCGCACCGTGCGACCGTTGCGAGCGTCCGCTCGTTTTTCGACTGCTCCCATCAGCTGCTCTCGCGTTAGGCCAAGCTTTGAGATCGCCGAATCGGCAATGGGCATGCCATCGGCAAAACCGGTCTGCAGCAGGCAATCCGTTACCGTTTTGATGGGCGGCGTTACCGATGTGCTGGATAGACGGATTGCTCCGGCCGGCTCGATCTGATGCCGCTGAATATGCGCGCCCGGGCGAGCCGATGGTTTTGTCGAGCTGCAGACGTGTGCGACGTTCAGGTGCCGCCACGAGACTTCGAGTCCCAGGAGGCATGCTGCCGAAAACGAGCAGAACGTCCAATCAGGGTGGATGATCGCAAGGGCGCGAATAATCTCGCAATGACGCTGCGCCCGGTTGAGTCCATCCCAGCGCGTTTTTCGCGCAAACAGCCCCGGCATGGGCGAGACAACCGTGCCGCCGGTGCGCCGAAGGAGCGCTTTGCGGATTGCCGTGCTCGGGGGAATCAGACAGCGCCCCTCTTGTTCGGCTTGAGTGAGCAGCTGGTCGATGAGTTGGTCATTGCAATGGGTCATGAGCTACCGCCTCCTTTTGGGTAGCAAAAACGTATCAGCCGCAACTTGCCGCTCAGCTGACCAAAAGCTGACCAAAATCTAACCATGCAGGTAGATGGCCTGTTTTCGGCGACTTTTTTACATCCGAATCGGTGGGCGGTAATCGGCGACCGCGAATGGCAGCGAGTTATGAAGACTGGGTAAGTTTCGGGACGTGTACTTTTTAGAAAAATGGTTGTTTATCTGCTATTTTGTAGCTCTGGATTGCGCGTTTGAGGACGTGTGATATGAGCGGTTGATCGGATTTCAACCGGAAACTACGTCCCAGAATTCGGCTCCAGAGTGGGATGCCGTTTCCGAATCGGCCCTCAAACGGAAATTGCATCCCGGAACGAGCTCTCAGAGCGGGATGAACTTTCCCAGTGGGGCTGCAGGCGGAAATTGCGTCCCGGATTCGACGCTCAGAATGGGATTCGTTTTCCGATAGAAGCTTAGCGGAAAATGCATCCCAGAATTCAGGCTCAGAACGAGACGTGCTTTCCGGATGGCATGCTTGGCGGAGACTGCGGCCCAGTTTTTGGCTCCAGAACGGGATATATTTTCCGGAACGGTCCACGTGCGGTGGTGTACTGCCCCTTTTGCGTGCGACGTTTGTCGAATTACGTTATAGCTAGATATATTATAGAAAGGTATAATATAGCTAGCTATAACGTAAAGGAAGGATGGCCCTATGTTTATCGGAAGAACAGCGGAAATGTCCGAGCTCAATCGTCTGTATGGCACGGGCTCCTTTGAGATGCCTGTGATTTACGGGCGTCGTCGTGTGGGCAAAACCCGCCTTATCACAGAGTTCATCCAAGACAAGAAAGCTATTTACTTTCAAGCGCGTCGTACCAATGCAGAGGCAAACCTGCATAGCTTTAGCCAAGCGATACTTGCGGGCTCGGTTGGTGCGGTCGGCGTATCGTTTCGTAGTTTTGACGAGGCGTTCGATGCATTGGCCACTATGGCTCGCGCAGAACGTTTGATTGTAGTGATTGACGAGTATCCCTATCTCGCCCAATCGAATCCCGAGATCAGCTCGTTGCTGCAAGACAAGATCGATCACCTGTATAAAGAGACCAAGCTCATGCTGATTCTATGCGGCTCGTCCCTTTCGTTTATGGAGGAACAGGTGCTGGGCTACGAGAGTCCGCTATACGGTAGACGTACGGCCCAGTTTAAGATCATGCCGCTCGATTTTTTGACGACCCTTGGCCTGTGGCAGGGTATGGATCGCGAAGACGCTGCGGTTTGCTATGGCATGACGGGAGGCATTCCCGCATATATCGAGAAGGTCGACCCGGCCGCATCGCTCAAGGACAACATCAAGCGTCTGTTTCTTACTCCTACGGGCTATCTCTTTGAGGAACCGAGCAACTTGCTGTTACAAGAATGCCGCAATCCCGAGCAATACGATGCGATCGTGCAAGCAATTGCCCAGGGTCGCTCGAAGATCTCTGAAATTGCGAGCTCTACGGGAATCCCCGCGAGCAACGTAAAGAGCTATGTGGATAAGCTGGCGTCGCTTGGGATCGTCGAACGTGAGCTGCCCCTAAACGAGACGAGCAATAAGCGAGCTGTGTATCTGCTGAGCGATCAGATGTTTAGGTTCTGGTACAAGTTTGTGCCGCAGAACATCGGGTTGATCCAAAACGATATGGCCGAGATGGCGTACAAGCGCATTGAGCCGCACGTGTCGGATTACATGGGTACGGTCTTTGAGCTTATATGCAGGCAGTATGTGTACGAACTTGCGCGGACAGGCCAGCTCGATGTGGTTCCGGCGACCGTTGGGCGCTGGTGGGGGACGGACAACCGCACGCATACGCAGGAAGAAATCGACTTAATTGTTGACGACGGCGAGGGCGCCGCGCTGTTTGCGGAGTGCAAATGGCGCAATGAACCGGTGGGCGAAGACGTGCTGCAAAAGCTCGTGCACCGAAGCGAACTCTTTAGACGGCAGCGAAAAAGCTACGCGCTGTTCTCAAAACGCGGCTTTACGCAGGGATGTCGGGATGCCGCGGAGAGCAGGGGAGACGTTAAGTTGATCTCCTTTGCCGAGCTTGTCTTAAGTTAGTGCCGCGGGTAAAATAAAGTCGACGGTAGCGCAAGTTCTGGAGAGCTGGGCAGCGCCGTTGCTTGGTCAAGAGGTCAGTGCCTTAATGGCAGCGACTTGTTATGCTTCGAATGCTGCTTGAGTGCCTCGGAAAGTTCGATAAGCGCCGTGAAGAGCAAGACCAAAGCAACCAAGAGCTCTGTGAGCTCTGATGGGCCCGGGATGACCGCTGATTCAAGTCACCGGGCCTAAATCTATTTCATGCATTTGAATAGAGCGGGCGACTCTCTTGGGGCCGTCTGCATGGCGTGTGCTTGGCGCATGGTATTGCGCCCCGCTTTCATGTCCGCACGAGCGCCTATCCTTACGGCAATGTAGCCGCCTATGTAGCAAGCGGCAGGCAACGGAGAAAGGCCCTAACCGTGTCAGCTAAAAAGACGTCGTGCATCTCGGCTATCGATACGACGAACTTTGCGCGCCAGATCGTGCTGGATTTTGAGTTTGCGCCGGTGCCAAAGCAGCGCCAGCGACGTGGGTTGCGCAATGAGATTATCGAGGTCGGCGCCGTCAAGCTCGATTACCACGGCAACGTTATGGGCGAGTTCTCGCAGTTTGTGCAGACGGAATTTACCGAAGGCGTTGCGTTTCCCGTCCGCGAGCTTACGGGGATATCGGCCGTGGACACCGCGATGGCCGATCCGCTCTATGTGGTGATCAAAAGGCTCAGCGATTGGATCGGTCGCTACTCCGCCCAGGTGGTTTGCTGGAGCGGGACGGACCGGCGACAGCTTTTGACCGAGTGCCAGGCAAAGCGCATCGATCTTTCCGTATTTCCTACGGACTGGGCCGACCTGCAGGCGTTTTACACCTCGATTATGGACGTGGGCAGCTACGGGTGCGTCTCTTTGAGTGACGCGGCAACGTGGTTTGGCATCGAGTTCGACGAGTCGACGGGCCACGCCCACAGCGCCTTAGCCGATGCGCGCGTGACCGCCAGGCTGCTCAAGCAAGTGATGGACGGGGACTACCGCGTGAGCCCGCGCGCCCAGGAAGTCCGCCAACGGTGGGGGATAGGTGAGCGAGCTCAGACACGCCTTTCCAGCAAGTGCCCCGAGCTGGGCGACCTGCTGCTGAAGCTGAAGGCGGAGGGGAGGTAGGCGGGGCTCCGGGAATGACCTCTGACTCGATTCGCCGGGGCTCTTTTGATTTCTTTGGAGCTTTCGCACGGGGCTGACTTTACTCCGTCTCATTTCGTATAAAGCAGCTGCTAGATTGCATGGTGATGATAAAATTAATCAGTTCAACACCAACAGTTGCCGCTTTGCGCAATGGGGAGTTCCGAGACGTATGAACGAGTCTGATACACGGCTTAAGCTCATCGATCCTGCGATTATGAAGTCGTGGGATCGCAACACCCAAGTCTTCACTGAGTATTTCTTTACCAGTGGCGAGATCGTTGTGCGCGGAAGTGTGGTTACCCGTAAAGACAAGAAGAAGGCTGACTACCTTCTGATGTATGCCCCGGGCATTCCTATCGCAATCGTCGAGGCCAAGGATACGGAGCACACCGTTGATGCCGGTCTTCAACAGGGGATGGGATATGCCCAGCTGCTCGATATTCCGTTTGCGTACAGCTCAAACGGAAAGAGTTTTGTTGAACACGATTTTCTTACCGGGAAAGAGCGCGCTTTTGCCATGGACGAGTTCCCCACTCCGGCGGAACTCTGGACACGATACTCAAAAGCTAAGGGGCTTGAGCATCCGTATAGCCAGGAGATTGTGACCGCTCCGTATTACCAGGAGCACGGTGGCAATCATCCTCGCTACTATCAGTGCATCGCCATCAATCGTACGCTCGAAGCCATTGCTCGAGGCAGGAATCGCATCTTGCTCGTCATGGCAACGGGTACGGGAAAGACTTTTACGGCTTTTCAAATCGTTCATCGCTTGCGACAGACTACCGAGGTTCGTAAGGTTCTCTATCTGGCGGACCGCAATATTCTCGTCGATCAGACCATAGACGGCGATTTCAAGCCCCTCAAGAGGGTTACAACCAAGGTCGTAGGTCGAAAGCTCGATTCTGCTTACGAGATTTATTTCTCGCTCTACCAACAGCTTGTTGGAGAAAACGGTGAAGAAATATTCCGCGAGTTCGACTCGGAATTCTTCGATTTGATTATCGTCGACGAGTGCCATCGCGGAAGCGCCGCGGCGGACTCCGCATGGCGTAAGGTGCTCGAGTATTTCAATTGTGCAATTCAAATCGGAATGACGGCCACGCCAAAGGAGACTGAAGAGGTTTCAAACATTACCTACTTCGGCGAACCTGTCTACACCTACTCCCTTAAACAGGGAATCGAGGATGGCTTTCTTGCCCCGTATAAGGTTATTCGCCCCAAACTGAACGTCGACATTTACGGATACCGTACCGAGGAAGGCACCGTAGATGATCGCGGCGAAGCTCTGCCCAAACGTGTTTTCGAGAAGCAGGACTTCGACAGTGAGATTGTCATCAAAGAGCGCTACGAGGAAGTTGCCAAGCGAATAACTCAATTTCTCAAGGAGACGGATCGTTACTCTAAGACCATAGTCTTTTGCGTTGACATCGAGCATGCCGAAAACATGCGTCGTGCCCTTGTAAATGAGAACACCGATATCGTAAGAGATCACCCCACCTACATCATGAAGATTACGGGTGACGACAGGGAAGGTAAGGTTCAGCTAGATAACTTCATCGACCCCGACGAGAAATACCCGACCATCGTTACGACATCGAAGCTTCTCACCACTGGCGTTAATTGCAAGACGTGTAAGGTAGTCGTGCTCGACAACAAGTTCGGTGAGCACGGAATGACGGAGTTCAAGCAGATTATCGGCCGCGGAACCCGTATCTGTGAGGACTACGACAAACTCTATTTCACCATCCTCGATTTTCGTGACGCATCGCGTTTGTTCGCGGATCCCGAGTTTGATGGCGAACCTGTTGTTGTGTTTGAACCAAATCCTGACGACCCCATTGCTGGGCCGGATCCCGATGACAATGACGACAAAACCGGCCCTGTTCTGCCCCCGCCTCCAACCCTAGACCCGCCCTTATTGCCGCCGGACGATCTATCCTCCCATGTGAAATATCACGTTCACGGGGCGGACGTCTATGTAGTTTCGGAGATGGTGCAGTATTACTCCTCCGATGGTCTTCTTGTAACTGAGAGCCTTAGGGACTATACGCGGAAGAATATTCTTGGCGAATACGACACTCTTGACCACTTCCTAGCGGCGTGGAACTCTGAACATAAGAAGCAAGCGATTATCGATGAGCTGCGCGCGCGTGGCGTATTCCTGGATGAGCTGCGGCTCGAGACTGGACAGGAGCAAATGAGCGACTTTGACCTCATTTGCCATATTGCTTACGACCAGAGACCTCTTACACGCAGCGAGAGAGCCAATAACGTAAAGAAAAAGGGCGTGCTCTATGAGTATGCCGGCGTTGCACGCGAGGTCCTTGAAGCACTTCTCGACAAATATGCGACGTCGAACCTCGTAGACTTGGACGATACCCATGTCCTCGATCTCGAGGAATTCCGTCGGTTTGGCAGCCCAATGAAGATCGTTGCCGCATTCGGTGGCAAGCAACAGTACATCCAGGCAGCGCAGATGCTCGAAGACGAGCTCTACATTGCATAGAGAAAGGTAACGATAGCAAATGGCACTGGGATCTCTTGTAAAGACCCTGCAGAACATCATGCGTAAGGACGCTGGCATCAATGGTGATGCACAACGCATCGAGCAGATGACCTGGCTTTTCTTCCTCAAGATCTACGATGCCAAGGAACAGGAGTGGGAGTTTCACGACGACTCCTATCGATCCGTCATCCCCGAGCGTTTGCGCTGGCACAGCTGGGCACATGATGTGAAGGACGGCAAGGCACTTACCGGCGATGAGCTCCTCGATTTTGTAAACAATGATTTATTCAAGACCCTCGAGAGCCTAGATCTTGCACCTGAAGCGCCCTTGTGTCACGTTGTCGTTAAGGCAGCTTTTACTGACGCAAACAACTATATGAAAGATGGCATCCTGCTTCGTCAGGTTATCAATGCGATTGACGAATCGGTTGACTTTACCGAGTACAAAGAGCGCCACGCCTTCGGTGAAATTTACGAGACCATCCTGAAAGACTTGCAGTCCGCAGGTAATGCCGGCGAGTTTTACACGCCCCGAGCGGTGACTGATTTTATGGCCCAGGCGCTTGCGCCCAAGCTCGGCGAGACTGTGGCTGACTTCGCGTGTGGCACGGGCGGCTTTTTGACGAGCGCCCTCAAGAGTCTCGACTCCCAGGTTCAGACTCCAGCCGATCGTGAACTCTATGCAAGATCGGTATACGGTGTCGAGAAGAAGCAGCTCCCTTACCTGCTGTGCGTGACCAACATGCTGTTGCACGATATCGATAATCCTGAAGTCTTTCACGATAACTCTCTCGAGAAGGACGTTCGCGAGTGGAAGCACAAGCCTGACGGCCAGTTTGACGTTGTACTTATGAACCCGCCCTATGGCGGGTCCGAGAGTGCATCAGTGCAAAACAACTTCCCTGTCGCCCTCCGTAGCTCCGAGACCGCAGATCTATTCCTTGGACTCATTCTTTATCGTCTTAAGCGAGGCGGCCGCGCTGCTGTTATCATTCCGGATGGTTTTCTCTTTGGCCAGGATAGTGCAAAGACGGAGATCAAGCGTCGCCTGCTTGAGGACATGAACCTGCATACTGTCTTGCGCCTTCCGCAGAGTGTCTTCGCTCCGTACACGAGCATCACTACTAACGTTCTGTTCTTCGATAATACGGGGGCCTCTGAGGGCGTTTGGTTCTATCGCATGGATATGCCCGAGGGGTATAAACACTTCTCTAAGACCAAGCCCATTAGGATCGAACATTTTGCACCTGTAAAGGAATGGTGGGAGAACCGTCGGGATATCGAGGAAGACGGCAGTCCCAAGGCCAAGTTCTATACGGTTGACGAGTTGCGAGACGGCGGCTTTAACTTTGACGTATGCGGCTATCCTCACGAGGAAGAGGAGATCTTACCGCCTGACGAACTGATCAGGAACTACAAAGAAGAGCGTGCTAAGCTCGATGCCGAGATTGACCAGAGGCTTGCTCGTATTTGCGAGATTCTTGGGATTGAGGCGTAGATGAAGGCAAAAGACCTGAAGAACTCAATCCTTCAAATGGCAATTGAGGGCAAGCTTGTGCCGCAGGATCCGAACGACGAGCCTGCCAGCGTCCTTCTCGAACGTATTCGTGAAGAAAAGCATAAGCTTATTGCTGAAGGTAAGGCCAAATTCCCGAAGGGCGGGGAGAGCATTATCTATATCGGTTCCGATGGCTCCCCCTATGAGAAGAGGGTAGATGCCAAGGGCCACGTGTTGAGCGATAAGTGCATCGTGAACGAGGTGCCGTTTGAGGAGCTGCCCGAGGGGTGGTGCTGGACGAGACTGGGCAATCTGCTCTCACTCGTTTCGGACGGTACGCATAAGACACCTCAATATACTGAGACTGGCGTCTTGTTTCTTTCGGTGCAAAACGTTTCTGGTGGCTCGTTTGACTTGACTAAAGTGCGGTACATCAGTCGAGAAACTCATGAAGATCTTTGTAGGCGAGTGAAACCCGGCCGCGGAGACATCTTGCTTTGCCGCATTGGAACTCTGGGCAAGCCGATTATCGTTGACGTCGATTATGAATTCAGTATCTTTGTCAGCCTGGGGTTACTCCGACCAATTTCCATAGCTATTGCGGAGTGGATTTGTTCATGCATTGATTCTCCCGTTGGTTTCGCATGGATCGAAAAAGTTAAAGTCGGCGGCGGGACCCATACTTTCAAAATTAATCTCGGTGATATACCGGACTTCATTCTCCCCCTCCCGCCCCTCGCCGAGCAGCGCCGCATCGTAGAGCGGGTGAGCGAGCTCATGCCCCTGGTCGAGGAGTACGGAGAACTCGAGGTCGCCCGCGAGGC
>UQNB01000003.1 GCA_900542235.1 uncultured Collinsella sp. | reverse complement strand
ACGCGCATAAAGAAAGCCTCCCATTTCTCATGTCCAAGAAATGGGAGGCAGTTCAGGTTGGGGAAACGGGCCTCTTTTTGTCTCTGGGCTTGTGGATTGGCGAAGACAATAACCGCTGGCAACTATTTTGAGTTCTTGATGCGGCGTGTGGCTGTGGCGGTTATTCCGAGTCCTGCGGCGGCGATTCCTGCGAGTGCGATTGCGCTCGGTGCGGTGTCGCCCGTGTTTGCGAGCTTGCCGGGCTTGCCGCTACTCGCGTTCGCTTGCTTGGTGGAGCTCGGCGTGGCGCCTTTGCCGGTCGCGGGCGAGCTGGCGGGCTGTGCCGTTTCGGCCGGCTGCGCTGAGCTGGAGGGTTTTGTCGTCTCGGCGGGTTTCGTTATCTCGGGCGAGGTGGCCTTGTCTGCCGCGGCCTTTGCCTCTTCGTATGCCTTGCAGGCGTCGTCATAGGCCGCTTGCGCCTTTTCCAAATCGCTAAGGAGCGCATTTCGCTTGGCTATGTCCTCGTCGATGTGGGCTTTAGCTTCCTTTGCCTCACTTTCGAAATACTGAACCTGTTTTTCTTGGCTTTCGAGCCGGCGTTGGTAGCGGTGAAGATCATCTTCACAAGATTTTTCTCGCCTTTCTGCCGACATGATCTTACTTCGCAACTGCTTAATAGTTTCGTTAGAAGCTCCGTCGTCGATTGCCTTATTTAATTCTGCCTGAAGGCCGCTTGTCCGGTTGTGGGCCTCATCGTATTTGGCTTGGGCTGCATCGACGTTCGCTTGCATGGCGGGAAGGCGTTCCCTCCGTTTGGCGGCTTCCGTCACCACCATGTCGTAGATCTCTTGAAAAGCGGCAATGTCATCATCGATTTCCGCAAGTTTTTCGGGACTTGCGGCGTTTTTTGCGGCCTCGAGGTTTTTGAGCGCTTCCTGCATGGCTGCATACGCTTTTTCTTTTGCGGCGGCCGCATCTTCCGTCTGCAAGGCAACTGCACCGGTGGGGGAACTGGTTTCTGCCGCGATCGCCGTTACGGGGGGGGCGATTCCCGCGACAAGCGCCGCGGAAAGGGCGATGCCCACAGTTGCTCGTCTTGCTCTTCTTGCGAGAATGTCGTTCATCTCGGCACCTCATTTCAAGGGTCGGCGGCTCGGCTGGTAGCACTAAGGTAAGTATACCAAGTGGTCGACCCGACACTGGCTGGGTGTGCACGTGCCTCTCCGCTTCTTTGGAAACCGAACCCCATTAGAAATGACGAGTTGTTTACGCTTCTTTTGGGCTCACCGTACTATCATGATTCGAATTGAGTGTGAATGATGATAGGGAGCGCCTTTTTATGATTGAGCTGCTCAGGCGTTTTGGTGGCAAGTTTCGCCGATATATGGTGATTGGCCCTGCGTGCAAGTTAATCGAAGTGATCTTTGACCTGCTTACGCCGCTGGTGATTGCCCAGATGATCGATAAGGGCATCGGCGCACACGATGTCAACGCCGTCGTCCACTACGGCATGGTGCTTGCCGCCATGGCCGTGATCGGCATCTCGTTTACGCTCGTCTGCCAAAAGATGGCGGCGCTCACCTCGCAGGGCATGGGCACCGATATCCGTGGTGCGCTCTACGAGCGCATTAATAAGCTGAGTTACGCCGAGCTCGACCGCTTCGGCACGCCGTCGCTCATCACCCGCATCACCAACGACGTTAACCAGGTGCAGCTCGCTGTGGCGCTGGGCGTACGCATGCTCATCCGCTGGCCCTTCTTGGCCGTGGGCTCCATGTGCGCGGCCCTTGCCATCGACCTTAAGCTCGGCATCATCTTTTTGATCTGCACGCCCGCTATCGGCCTGGTGTTTTGGTTTGTCATGGCGCGCTGCATTCCCTACTACAAGCAGCTGCAGGCAAAGCTCGACCGCATCGCGCTCATTTGCCGCGAGGGCCTTTCGGGCGCCCGCGTGGTTCGCGCCTTTGTACGCGAAGATCACGAGCGTGAGCGCTTCGCTCAAGCCGCCGATGACCAGGCCCATACCGCCATCGCGGTGGGCAAGCTCTCGTCGATCCTTAACCCCGTTACGTTTTTGGTGATGAACCTGGGCGTGTGCGCCATCCTGTGGGTGGGCGGCATCCAGGTCAACGTGGGCGAGCTCACGCAGGGTCAGGTCATGGCGTTTGTGAACTACATGACGCAGACCCTGACCTCCATCGTGTACGTCGCCAACCTGGTTGTGGTCTTTACCAAGGCGAGCGCCAGCGCGTCGCGTATCAACGAGGTGCTCAATTGTGAGCCGAGCATCACCGACGAGGGCAACCAGCCGGTCGCGCTGCCCAAGCCGGGCAATGCCGCCCCAGTTCCCGCGCTGAGCTTTGACCATGCGAGCTTCTCCTTTGGCGCGGGCGCGGCAAATGCCGTCAACGATGTGACCCTGGAACTCCCACTGGGCAAGACGCTCGGCATTATCGGCGGCACGGGCAGCGGCAAGTCCACGCTCGTCTCGCTCATCCCGCGCCTGTACGATGCGAGCGCTGGCAGCGTGTGCGTGATGGGTGCTGACGTGCGCGCCTGGCGGCTCGACCAGCTGCGCCATGTGGTTGCGACCGTTCCGCAACGCGCGTCGCTCGTGAGCGGTGCTATCCGCAGCAACCTGACCTGGCGCGACGAGGCGGCGACCGACGATGAGCTCTGGGCGGCGCTCGACATGGCGCAGGCCAGCGAATTCGTGCGCAACAAGCCCCAAGGCCTGGATGCCCCGGTCGAGGCGGGCGGCAAGAACTTTAGCGGTGGCCAGCGCCAGCGCCTGACTATCGCACGTGCCTTGGTGGGTTCGCCTCAGATATTGATCATGGACGACTCCGCCTCGGCGCTCGACTTTAAGACCGACGCGGCGCTTCGTCATGCCATTCGCGAGCGCAGCGTGCGCGGTGCCGCCGAGGGCGGGCTGCCGCTGACGACCGTCATCGTGAGCCAGCGCGTCTCGACCGTGCGCGATGCCGACATGATCTGCGTGCTCGATCACGGTTCGGTCGCGGGCCTGGGCACGCACGATGAGCTGTACGCGACCTGCCAGCTCTATCGCGAGATTTGCCAGTCGCAGTTGCGCCGCGAAGAGCTCGAGGGCCAGCAAGGGAGCGCGTTGCCCGCGTCCGCCCAGACCGCCCCTGCATCTGTTTGCGCAAAGGAGGGCTGCTAAATGAATCCGTATACTTCTTCCGGTTCGGTCGCCACGATGACGGCCAATGTGTCCGGCAACGATAACCTCAACGACCTGGGTGACGGTCCGCGTCAGCCCGGCGACCCCGAGCGCTATCCCGCCGGTGCGGTGACTCGCCGCCTGCTGGGCTATGTTCGTCCGCACCGCGTCTCGTTTACGGCGTCGTTTGTGAGCGCCGCTATCTCGGTGATTCTGCAGCTCTACACGCCTATCCTTATCGGCGAGGGTATCGACCTGATCGTTGCCGCGGGCCAGGTGGATTTCGATGCACTGCTGCCGCTCGTTACCAAACTCGCGCTCGTCGTGGTGGGAGCGTCGGCCTTCCAGTGGCTGCAGGGCTACTGCGTCAACCGCCTGTCCTACGAAACGGTGCGTGACATGCGCGTGGAGGCAAGTGACAAGCTCAGCCGCATGCCGCTCAGCTTTATCGACAGCCATGCTCACGGCGACCTTATGAGCCGCGTGGTCAATGACGTCGACCAGGTGGGCGACGGTCTGCTGCAGGGCTTCACGCAGCTTTTCACCGGCGTTATCACCATCGTGGGCACGCTCGCGTTTATGCTCTCCATTAACCTGGCCATGACGCTCGTGGTGGTGCTCGTCACGCCGCTTTCCATCTTTGCGGCCGGCGCCATCGCCAAGCTTTCCAACAAGAGCTTTACGGCGCAGCAGCGTATTCAAGGGCAGCTCGGTGGTCATATCGAGGAGTACGTAGGCGAGCAGAAGCTTGTCGACGCCTTTGCCTACGGCCCCAACGCCCAAGCGCGCTTCGACGCGCTCAACGCCGAGCTCTATACGGCAGGTGAGCGCGCGCAGTTCATGGGTTCGCTTTCTAATCCCGGCACGCGCTTTATCAACAACATCATCTACGCCGTTGTCGCTGTGATCGGCTGCGTGGGCGTGATCACGGGCGTGCCGGCGGCGCTCACGGTGGGCGGCGTGCAGATTTTCCTGTCCTACGCCAACCAGTACACCAAGCCGTTCAACGAGGTTACCAACGTCATTACGCAGATCCAGACCGCGTACGCCTCGGCGCGCCGCATTTTTGCACTGCTCGATGCCCGCGAGCAGGAGCCCGATGCGCCAGATGCCGTGGAGCTTGCCGCCCCGCAGGGCGAGGTGACCTTTGAACACGTGGACTTTAGCTACGTGCCCGACCGCAAGCTGCTGCAGGACATCTGCATCGAGGCTAAGCCCGGCATGCGCTTTGCCCTCGTTGGCCCCACAGGCTGCGGCAAGACAACGCTCATCAATTTGCTGCTGCGTTTTTACGATATCGATGCCGGTCGCATTGCGGTCGATGGCCGTTCCTCGCGTGACTACACGCGCGCAAGCCTGCGCCGCGCCTTTGGCATGGTGCTGCAAGATACCTGGCTGTTCGAGGGCACCGTGGCCGAAAACATCGCCTACGGTTGTCCCGATGCCACACGCGAACAGGTTATCGAGGCCGCCAAGCGCGCGCATGCGCACAAGTTTATCGTGCAGCTGCCAGGCGGCTACGACACGGTGATCGGCGAGGACGGCGGCACGTTTAGCCAGGGTCAAAAACAGCTGCTGTGCATCGCGCGCGTCATGCTCACCGATCCGGCGATTCTGCTGCTGGACGAGGCGACGTCGAGCATCGATACCCGCACCGAGCTGCAGGTGCAGGCGGCATTTGACGAGCTCATGGCCGGTCGTACCAGCTTTGTTGTGGCGCATCGCCTTTCGACGATTCGCAACGCCGACTGCATTCTGGTCATGCGCGACGGCCAGATTATCGAGCGCGGCACACACGACGAGCTGCTAGCGGCAGGCGGCTTCTACGCCGAGCTCTACCGCAGTCAGTTCGCCCAGTAAGCAAGCCCGTGGGGCAAATTAATCAATCGACAGACGGTGGTTTACATCTGTCACGTTAGTACTAAGATATTCATCTAATAAATTGCATTAGTGGCTTTAGTTTTGGGGGAAACGAGGCAGCGTGACTATGACGTGCGCTTTGGTGGTTAACAGCAAGAGCGGTAATACCAGGATGGTTTCGGGCGCGATCAAGCGCGCTCTGCAGGCTGCGGGCGTTGAGTTTGTCCATGCCGCGGCGTTGAGCGACGATGCGGATGCAGATCAGGTTGCGCTCGAGGCGCAGGGGGCCTGCGCGGCCGACATGGTGCTCGTCGGTTTTTGGTGCGACAAGGGCGCGTGCACGCCTTCGGTCGCGGCGTTGCTCTCCGCCTTGCACGGTAAGCGCGTCTTCCTGTTTGGTACCTGCGGCTTTGGCGCCGACCAGAGCTATTACCAGCAGATTATCGACCGCGTAACTTCCAATTTGGCTGGGGATGCCGAGCTTGCGGGTTGGGCGATGTGCCAGGGCAAGATGGGCCCTGCGGTCAAGCAGCGCTACGAGGCCATGCTCGAGCAAGATCCCGACAACGCCCGATTTAAGATGCTGCTCGACAACTGGGTTGCCGCAAAGGACCACCCCACCAAGGAGGACCTGGACAACATGGCCGTAGTCGCAAAGAAGGCCGTGCTGGGAGAGTAGCTTCGCCGTTCGCGGTCCTTCGTGCAAAACAATACAAATGTGAAAGCCTCGAAGTTCTCGAGGCTTTTTTCGTGACACGAGGGCGCCCCTTTATTGATGGAAGGCCTAATAAGCTGATTGCTCTATGCCCGGATGTGTGCGGAGTGGGATGGGATTTCCGGATGGGTGGGGTTTCGGAAAATGCGTCCCGGAATTTGCCTTTGGAATGGGATGCGGTTTCCCGTTGAGGGTCTTGGCGGAAAGTGCGACCCGGAATTTGTGATCGGAGTGGGATGTGGTTTCCCGACGGGGGCACAAGCGGAAGCCGTATCCCACTCCGGACGGGAATTCTGGGACACAGTTCTCAGAGGATTATGGGCTGCGAACTACATGGGGCCGTCATAAAACTCCGGTAAAAGGGGGTCGGAAATAAATGGCACTTCCAGTAGTTTCTTTTAATGTGGGGGGGGGTACCATTATTTTAGTTTCGCAAAAAATCGATCCCTCTATGGGGAAGTTGCGTAGGGGGTTAGTCACAGATATTGGATAGAACAGACTAATTTGGGGATAAATGACCACTTACGCCAAAATAGGTAGCATTTGGCGACAAAACATTGAAAAATGTGTAGCACATCGCTATGTTTTTATTACGAAAAGATTCCAAATTGGCTTATTTCGGACTCACTTTTCAAGCGCCTTGCGGTTCCTGTTGAAACTTGCTGACCTTTGGATGGGTCGAATAGGGCCTCAAGGGGGATGAATTATCACTTTGGCTGCGCGTAGACTCAAACGATTTATTGCACTTTTGAGTAGCTTGGCGTTCGCGCTTGTCATAGCCCTTGCCGTTGTTTCTTTTGTGCCTCGCGCATTTGGATACATGCCCTTTGCTGTGCTCTCGGGCTCTATGGAACCCGAGCTTCCCGTTGGCTCCATGGTGTTTGTTCGCCAGGTTGAGCCAGCGGATATTGCCGTGGGTGACAATGCAACCTTTTACCGATCGGATGGCGCCGTGGTGACGCACCAGGTGTACGAGATCGACCCTGCTGCGCAGATGATCGGCACGCAGGGCATTGCAAACAAAAATGCAGACGGAAGCATCATGCACGATGCCGAGCAGACGCCATTTTCGCGCGTGATCGGCACTGTTTCCTTTCGTGTCCCTTACCTGGGCTTCGTCAACGCTTATTGCACGACGATGCCTGGTTTGCTTGTTGTGGTGGCCGTTCTGGCGCTGCTGATCACGGCGTCGATAGTGCTCGATCGGATGGTTCCCGACGAGCCTGCGGGCAAGCATGCCCGTGTGCATGAGAGGGAGCGGCGTTCATAGCGGCAGGGAAAAGCGTCGGCGGCGGTAGGGGCCGTTGCCGGGGAAGACGATTCTCGAAAGGAAGAGAACGATGGAAAACAAGAAGAAAAAGCGCTACGGCATCATTGCCGCCCTGTTGCTGTTGGTGCTGGCTGCCGGCGTTGGTACCTACGCCTGGCTGTCGGCGACCCAAACCAAGGTGAATGAGTTCACGGTTGGCAGCATCGACAAGCCTGAAGTGAAGCCCGACCCTGATCAGCCGAACAAGCCCGGCACTGATTCCACGGACCCCTCAGTGGATGGTTATCTGTTCGAGACCAAATGGACCGATAACTCCAAGATGATTCCCGGCACCACCATCAATAAGAACCCCAACGTCGGCATCGGCAAGGATTCCGATAGCTCCTATGTGTTCATCTATGTGAAGAACGCAATTGTGAAGACAGACGCCGAAAACGCCCTTGCCAAGACCCCGTACTTCACCCTTAATTCCAACTGGAAACCGGTTGCTACTGACCAGGTGAAGACCAACGGTAGCGAAGGCCAGTACGTGAGCGGTCTGTTCATGTATACCGCTGATGGCACCAGCACTCCTGCAGAGCTTACTCCCGCTGATGGCAAGGCTGCTTACACCGGTGAGCTGTTCAGCACCGTGCATATCCCGGCTGGCATGAACAATACGGATGTTGTTCAAGGTCCCGCTATGACAGTCTCCTGCTACATCTTCGGTGCCGACCAGAAGGGCGACAAGGCCGATGCTGCCACCAACGCCCTTGAGCAGGCCAAGGAATGGGCTAAGACTCAGGCTTAATCCCCCCTCCACCGAGATCCCGGCCCGCTCCCCATCCCCATTTTCGGGCCGGGATCTCGGTCCCCCTTTGATCGACGACTGGCGAACGTAATGCTCAACAATCTTTCCAACAATCAGAAACGCACCTTGGCGCTTGCCGCGATGGCGTTGTTGGCCCTGGCGTGCCTGTGCGGCACGCTGGCTTTCACCGTTGATATGGTTCCGGCGAACAACGTTCTATCGTTTGGCAGCGTGAAGGTACGAGTCTGCGAATACACGCTCAACGAGCATGGCGAGGAGATTCCGTTTGAGCCCAACGAGCACGGGGACTATCCCGACACCAAGGCCGGGGGCTCTGACATCAGCCGCATTGTGCGCGTGGAGAACGTCGGCGCGCAGCCTGAGTACGTTCGCGCGCGCCTACGCATGACGTCAGTGGCACCCGACGGTTCGAGTGCGGATGCTTCGGGCAGCGTTGCGTTTCATGTGAACGCGGGCGAGGGGTCCCCGTGGATCGACGGCGGCGATGGGTGGTACTACTACCGCGGATTGGCCGGGCGTGGCGGCACGCTCGACCCCGGCGCCATGACGGAAAGCCTCATGGACTCGCTGCGCTTTGTGGGCGACTACCACGATGCCGCGCGCGGCGGCTCATTCAGGCTCGATATCGATGTTCAGGCCGTGCAGGCCAAAAACCAGCATGCAAGCGATACCATCCTCGACGTGCTTGACGTCGTGGGCTGGCCGGAGGCGAACTAGCCTATGAAGATCAAGAACATAAACCGGGGCATGCTTAGCAGGCTGGTTGCCGTCGCAGCGATTGCCCTTTGCTGCGTTATGGCGCTGCCAACGGTGGTGCATGCCGAGGACGTGCCCGAGAACAAAAACGAATTCCACATCAAAAACGAGGCTGACTTTTTGTCGTGTGTGGCGCTGTCGCGCGAGCGCGATACGTCCGGCTGGCACGTTTATCTCGATAACGACATTGAGCTCGACAGCGACGACATGAAAGCCATCGTTGCAAACACCGTTAAGCATCTGTCGTTTGGCAACAAGGAGCATCCGTTTAAGGGCGTGTTCGATGGTCAAAACCACACCGTTGAGGGCCTGAACTACGATAAAGACGCTTTTGACCCCGAGCGCGATACGGGATTTTTTGCCGAGACCAACGGTGCCACCATCAAAAACTTCCTGGTCAAGGACGCCAACGTGTGGGCGGACTTCCGCGGTGGCATTATCGTGGGCAAGGCCGTCAATACGCGCTTCGAAAACGTTATGGTCATGGAGAGCACGCTGCACGTGACCTGCGCCAACAATGCTCTCAACCTCATTACCAACGCAGGCTTTGAGGGCGGTCTCATCGCCGGCGAGCTCGACGGCTGCACCCTCTACAACTGCGAGGTCCGTGGCGGCCGTGCCGTCAACAACACGACTTCGGGCGTACAGGCAATCGGTGGCGAGGGCCTGTATATGGCGGCGTTTGCCGGCTACGTCAAGAAATCGACCATCGAGTACTGCCGCGTGACGCCTACGCGCAACGAGGATGGCTCGATTGCCGAGAAGGGCATGACCGACGTCACCAATAAATACGATGTGGCCATTGGCGCCCTGGGCGGCAACAACGTGTACGCCTCGGGTTTTGTGGGCTGCATGGCGGGCAACGCCAAGATTATCGACTGCTTCTCGACGGCGCAGTGCTACAGCTATGCCGCATCGTATGTGGGCGTCGTCGCCGTGACGCGCGCGTGGACGGGTGGTCTGGCGGGTCGCATTTTGACCGCCGAGGGCAACGAACTCGTCCGCAGCCATTTTGCGGGAGACTTGAGCTCGCGCCAGTACAACCCCATCGCCGTGATCCCCATCATCCAAAACGATGTGAACTTGGGCGGCATTGGCGCGCGCGCCAACAAGGGCGACGCGACGGTCACCGAGTGCTACTTTAAACCGAGCGTGAGCCTTTCTGGCAACAGCCAGGGTAACCCTGCCAAAAAGAAAATCCCCTCGTTTGGCGGCGACGGCACTACCGCGGGCGACGGCTATGGTCCGTGGGATGACGAGCGCTACACCACGCGCGAGCTGTGGGAGGAGCACGACTACGACTTCTGTGCCGGCACCATGCGCTCGACCGATAACGATGAGGCCCTGGGTGGCCCGCATGCCAACGAGTGGGCGATGGACTACAGGCTGAATATCCCCGTGCATGGCCAGAGCGTTAAGGCAACGACCGATTTTCCCGGCGCGGGCACCGCGACCATCGAGGCAACCAAGCTTGGTATTGATCAGACGACCTCGGACCCCTACACCTTTGCCGTGAGCGCTGTGCTGGCGGGAACGGCTCAGGGCTTGGCCCAGGGCGATACATCGGTGACGTTTAAGCAGGATACCTCCGCAAAGCCCAAGGGTTTGACCGATGCCAACGGCGGTTATCGCTTCATGGGCTGGTTCCGCGAGCCCGGGGTTAAAGTGAACCGCATCGATCATGACAGCAGCTGGTTTAACGGCAAGACCGATGCCGATGCCGTTAAGGCTGGCAAGCAGGTCCAGAAGAACGAAGCGCACGAGAAAACGTCGACCTATACCGCCGATAACGCGAAGGGGGCCGAGGCCTTTAAGGGCAACGACCTGTTTATTGCTTCGTACGAGGCGCAGGTGCTGTTCTATAACGTCAAGGGCAAGACGCTCTCGTGGCAGAGCGGCGAGGAGCACGACAAGTCGACGGATTGGTACCGCTATGGTGTCGGTTTAACGCCGGTTGCCCCTGCGGACCGCGGCGCTCTATCTGCCAGCGCCACCTTTATCGGTTGGACGACGAAGCCGAGCGGCGAGGAAGGGATGCATGGCGGCTATGCGGCCATTACCACGCCTGAGCTTGCCGAGCTAAAAAACGCCGGTGCGTTCTATCCTGCCGGCACTGAGATCACTGTGCTTGGCCCTACCGATTTTTATCCGGTGTACACCGACTATGTGTCGAACATCATGACGGTGTTTGAGGGCAATGAGCGAGATGAGCTTGACGATAAGACCCAGCGCGCGGGCGTGGGCAAAACTGTCGTTAAGGTTGAGACTGCCGAGGATGGCACCGGTGTGTACACGGTGCGGGTGTGCGACGTGGACAACAAGCCTTTATCAGAGGACGGTGCGCTGCCCGACGGCTACCGTTTCCTGGGTTGGTATGAAAACAAGGGAACCGAGGATGCCCCGCTTGAGGTGCGCGTAAGCCGCGATCCCAGCTATACGCTCCCCACCGATGTCGATTTAACCGCGCCGCATACCTACATCGCCCGCTTTGAGTACCGAGTGGATTATTACGTTCGGGCTTATACCAACCATGAGTTTACGGACAGCAAGCTACTTTGTTCCGTTTGGAATCGCTATCAAACGCCCTTTGAGGAAAACGTCGGTAGTACCTTCGTGCGTGAAAACGTCGTCCACTGGGGCCCGGAGCATGTTGACCACGGTATAAAGGATAGTTATGAAACGTGTGGCACGCGCTTCACGAAGGAAACCCTTGTCGTGAGTCCCCTTAACGCGTACTCGCACAACGTTAAAAACGATACGGGAGCCGATACTCTAAAAAACCTCTATGCCGATACCGATTTTCCAGGCGCTGCAACGCTAAGCGATACTTGGACTTCGGCTTCGCTGAACGTAACGGTCAAACCGGTGAGTGATCGCTATCGCCTGAATTTCTGGACGCTTGAGCGCGATGGTGAATATTGGACATATGTGAAAAATCCCATCGAGAGCATGGTGCGTACAGATAAGAAGTACTACGTTCGCGCGATGATTACCACGGACGTTAATTTCTACAACAAGGGCGATAATGTCGTGAGGACTGCCACGCGGCGCTATGAGAGTAACTTGCTGCAGACCAAGGTGAACGGGGCGGATCCGACGTTCACGTATTACTACCCGCATGTTAATAAGTCGGTTAAAGTGGCCGAAAAGCCAGAAGATGGTGAGAAGGGATCGTATGAGAGCCCCCTGACCCTCGAAGCTTCCCCGACCGATGCCGACATGGCCGTGCCGGGCTATAAGTTCCTGGGCTGGATTTCGACCGCCGAGGTCAAGAAGGATTCTGCCGTCTGGGACTATATCTACGATGTCAAGGGTGATTCCTTCACCACTTCTGACCCGGATAAGGCCGAACCGTATCTGGTGAAACCAGATTTCAAGGTCACCCAGTACCAGGATGCCTATCCGGTGTACGCGAAGTACGACGTTAACTACACCACCAACCTGCACCGCGCCGGTTTTGAGGGTACTTCCGAGGTGAATGTTCCTAGGTATGACATCACCCCTAATCTCAATGTGGACACCGATCCCGCCACGGCAACGGTGACTCCTGATATCGAAACGACGGTATACAAGTCCGGCGGCGAGTTATATAAGCTAAATAAGGTCGAGGTCGAACTTCCGAATGGTGAGGTCAAGGAGCTCGATTCTGCCGACGGTAACTCATATTCCTATCAGGTGGAGCCCGGCGGGACCTATACATTTGTGGCGTACTATTCGCCGTTGGCGGTTGTGTACCATCTCAATGCCAGGGATGTGGACGGTAAGGTAGCCCAGCAGGGCGATTCTCTCGGCAGCCTTAAGGACGGCATGCCGCTGCCAACGTATAACATTGGAGACATCGATGCTGCAACGGGCGCATACAACGCCTTCGTAGGTTGGACGGATAATAAGCCAGAGCCTAGCAGCGGTTATGTCGTTTGGTCGGACGGCGTTTCCATGGTGACTAAAAACACGGTGGTCAACGCCCCCATGGAGCTGTACCCGGTCTACCGTGCCAGCGCGGTAAGTGTCCAATCGAATATCGATGCTAATCTGGATGATCCCTATGCCGTACGCTCCCTTGCGCGTACCGACTCTGGTGATCAGATTTCGCTGGAGGTAAAAGCTGCAACTGAGGTTGTCGGCAAGGACGGCACCAAGTACGACTTTGTCGGCTGGTCGCGTGACTATACATCCGATGGCAACTACACCCTGATGACCGATGAGGAGAAGTATCCCCTCGAGGGTAATGAGCCCTTTAAGAACGTGACCTACACTGCGGTGTACAAGATTGCGCCGTATAAGGTGCGCTATCACGGTATCGACGGGTCGGTCATCTTTACGGCGACCGTCGACTCGGGCGATGAGCGCGCACAAGACGGCAAGTCCGGTTTTATCCACACGGTCGATGTCCCTAAAATGGACGAGAGCGGCAACCCCGTCTATGACAAGGACGGCAACCCCGTGATGGAGCAAAAATCCGTGGCATATGACCCGGATGCCCACTCCAAGATCGTTGTGCTGCTCGATGAGCAGGCGGCCGCCAATGGCGATAAGCGTGAACTCTTCTTGGAATGGCGATATGTGGGTGCCGAAGGTGCTGCGGAGGCTTGGGATACGTTTAAGGACGAGCCGGTCAAGGGCGATATGGACCTGTATCCCGTGACGTATCGCGTGGTTGCCAACGATACGTCTGATGGAAAGCCCGAAAACATGACCGCGCAGCTTAAGTGGCTGCTCGATCCTTCCGCCGCCAACACCGTCGACGACGCCGCCGATAAGGCGCCGTTTAAGGTCTGCTTTGCCAAGCCGTTTATGGGAACGCAGTTGACCGTCACGGTAACGCGGGCAAGCTACGGCCCTGGTGCAGAGGAAGCTCCCGTGGACGGCAAGTTTGTCTCGCTCTACAGTCTGGGTTCGGGTAATGGTTCGTTTGACCTGGCCAACCGTCTGGAGTCCAAGAAGACAGGCGAAGGCGAGCAAGGTCCCGGTAATGCCGTGTTCAAATTTACCCAGAATCATGCGCTGACGATCGTTAAAAAGACTACCGACGCCAGCGCAATGGGGCAAACGTTCCGCTTCAAGGTAACGCGAAAGGCGTCGGAGGGTTCTCCTGCCGAGACGCGCATGGTCGAGGTGAAAGTTAGCGAGCAGCGCGACGAAAACGGTGAGGTCTGGTATGTCGGCAGCGTGCAATTTGCTGCTCCGGCGGGCACCTATACCGTCGAGGAAGACGCGGCTTGGGCATGGCGCTACGAGGGTGAACTGAGTACGCCGGGCAAGGCGCCCGGCAAATCTGCCGAGCTCATCATCTCGTCTGCCTCGAGTGCGGGCGACACCGTGGTGACGTGCGTCAACACGCGCGCGAATGACAAATGGGTCGATGGTGGCTCGCGTGCCAAGAATGTTTGGAAAAACGGCACGCTGAAGAAGGAGGACTAGGATGACTAAGCGCAAGCAAATCGTCGCCCTCCTTGTTGGCGTTCTCCTGTTGGCTGGCGCTGCCGGTACCTTTGCGTGGCTTTCGGTTACGGGCGTGCTGGTCAACGAGTTTGGTTTTGGTTCGGTGGCGCCCTCGGTAGATGAGAAGCTCGATGGCAATGTGAAGAGCAACGTCATGATTACAAACAACGGCTCGGCCCCGGCATACCTGCGAGTTGCGGTGGATATCTACTGGCAGGACCAGAATGGCGCGCGCCTGTGGGATGAACCAGTTGCCGGCACCGACTACGTCATTGCGTGGGGCAGTGTGTCCAAGGCATCTGCTTCTAACACCGCCTCGTCTTGGGTTGTCGCGTCCGACGGGTACTACTACTGGACGTCTCCCGTTGCTCCGATGGGCAAAACCGATGTGCTCATCAAGAGCGCGACTGAGCAGAAGGCAGATAGGAAGAACCTGGTCGTTGACATTTCGACCCAGGCAATTCAATCCACGCCCGGCGATGCAGCTGCAGAGGCATGGGGCTGTGCAGTCAAGGATGGCGTGCTGGTGCCGCCGCATGGAGGTGCGTAAGTATGGCCTCTCCGATTCGTAAAGACGTTGCGTGTTTCTTGCATTGCGTGATGGCGGCAATCGTCTGCCTTATCGCGCTCGCCGTTCCTGCACGTGCGTTTGCTGACATTCCCACGATTGCCTATGACGGAAATGCACGCCAGCTAACGGTATCGGGAGCGACGGACTCCTCGGGGGAGCCCGATCTGTTTCCAGCCTTTAAAGATCTAATGCCCGGCGATGTACGCGAGCAACAGATTGGGGTTCGTGCCACGGGTGTAAAGTCCCAGGTACGTGTGTTTGTGCGGGCCGTTGTCGATCACGAGACGGCACATCTGCTGTCGCCCATTACCCTAACGGCGTCGGTGGCCGATGCGTCTGCCGGTTGGCTCCAGACGGGAACGCCGGGCAGCGTGTTTGCCTATCCCACGCAGGTCGCAACGTTTACGAGCGATGGCAGCACGGTACTCAATTTGCAACTAAGTGTCCCGACGTCGGTGGGCAACGAGCTTGCCGACGCAAACAAGGCAATTCGCTGGGAAATCACCGCCGAAGACGATGGCGAGAAGATCCCCGTACAACCTGCTGGCAGCAAGAAGCCCGGCTTGCTTGGTCTGGCGGCAACGGGCGACAACACGCTCGCTTTGCTTTTGGTGTTGCTGGCGCTTGCCATCATCGCTTTTATAGCCGCGCTTCTTTTGTCCCGGAGGAACAAGCGCTAGGTCCATCTTCTAAACGCAACGCCCTCCTGGGCGGCGGGCACGAAGTTCCCTGCTCTACAGTCCTGCGCAAGACGAAGGCCACATTAAGTGGCCTTCTTTGCGTGCGGAACTCGCGATGAACTTCGTGCCCGCCGCCCGGGAGGGTGTCTCTTTATTGATAGAAGGCCTAATAAGCTGATGATTTCATGCCTGGATGTATACGGAGTGGGACGGGCTTTCCGGATGGGCGGGGTTTCGGAAAGTGTGTCCCAGAATCGGCGCTCAGAGTGGTCCCCACTTTCCGGTTGATGTCTTGTCCGGAAACTACGTCCCGGAATTAAGGCTTGGAATGGGATGCACTTTCCGCTTGAGAGCCTTAGCGGAAAGTGCGACCCGGAATTTACTCTTGAAGTGGGATGCGCTTTCCCGACAGGCCCTCAAGTGGAAACTGCGTCCCATTCCGAAGGCAGATTCCGGGATACACTTTCCGAATACAAAGAAGGCCACTTAATGTGGCCTTCAACTTATATATGTTGCGGATGCTTTCATGACAAGCCGCACTTCAACACCGAGGCGTCTGCCCGGCGACGCGGAATGTAAGGTTCATCGCGAGTTCCGCACGAGCCGGAGAGCACTTAATGTGCTCTCCGTGCGAGCAGGACTGTCCGAGCAGGGAACCTTACGTTTCGCGCCGCCGGGCAGACGAACCAGTTAAGACGTGTCGCTATTTGATCTTGGTCGTGCCCGGCGCCAGGTTGGGGTCGGTCTCGTTGGCCTCGGTCTGGAAGTGCTCCGTATAGACGTTCTTGCCATCGCGGAACATCTCGTAGTACTGCATCTTGGCGTAATCCTCGCGCGCCTTGGTGGCGGCTGCGGCAGCGGCGTCGTCACCGGTGACGTTGGAGGAGAGCGCCCAGCGCAGGCTGGCGTCCTCGTAGCCCACGGAGTTGATGGCGGGCAGCGACTCGCGCAGTGTCATATGCGCCTTCTGATAGTCGGAAAGCGGGGCGCCGATCAGCTGCATCAGCTGGGTGGACAGGTAGTTGGTGGACAGGTCGTCGACCTCACTCGTCTGGTCGCAACCGGCAACGTCGTAGTTAGCCCAGATGATGTAGTCAGTCTGCCACAAGCGCTCCTGATGCGTGGCGTCGTCCTCGTCGGTAAACCACTTATCGTTGAACTTGGACGGGAAGAACGGCTGGTGGTCGCCCCAGAACACCACGACCACCTTACGGTCGAGCTTGCTCAGGGCGTTGAGGAAGTAGCGCAGCGCCTGGTCGGACTGCTCGATGCACGAGACATACTCGTCGACATCGGAGAGCGTGCCGTCCTCGACGGTCTTGGCGTCCAGGTCGGTCGTGTCGATGTTCAGGTGCATCTGCTTGTCGACCGGCAGCAGGCCCGTGTCGTAGCCCGAGTGGTTCTGCATGGTCACGTCGAAGATAAACTGCGGATCGGCGTTCTGGTCGAGCAGCTCAAGAATCTTGTCGTAGGTAGCCTGGTCGGTCACCATGCCGCGCAGGGTGTCGGCTCCCTGGAAGTCGTTGATGGACAGGAACTGGTCAAAGCCAAAATCCTTGTAGACGTTCTCGCGGTTCCAGTTGGTTGCGTGGTTGGGGTGCATGGCCGTGGTGGAATAGCCGAGCGATTTGAACTGCTCTGCCAAGTTCCCAGTCGTTTCCATGTTGTAGATGGTGTAGGGGTACACGCCCGAGCCCAGGTTGGCCATGGAGTTGCCGGTCATAAACTCAAACTCGGTATTGGCCGTGCCGCCGCCGTAGGCGCTCACGTAGAGCTTGCCGCGGCTGAGGCAGTTGGACAGGTTCTTAAAGTACTGCGGACCTTCGTAGCCGGCGCGCATGTTCTGGTAGATGGACAGGTCCGAGAACGTCTCGTTCATGATGGCGATGACCGTGGGCTTCTCGCTGTCGAATTGCTCCTTTGCGGCGGTGCGCTCGTCACTCTTGGCGGCGTCGGACTTGTCGTAGGCCTTGGCGTACTTTTTGAGCGTGGCCTTGGCGTCGTCGACGGAGTAGTCGGCGGGTTTGGGCGGCTTGATGGACTGCGCTGCACTAATAAAGGCGGGCAGGTAGCCCTCGCGCCAGTAGCTCTCGAGCGGGCGCCAGGTGTAGACGGTGATGCCGAGGGTGTTGTAGTAGTCGATGAGGGTGACGTGCGCGGTCACGCCGCCCAGGCACAGCACCGCCACGAGCAGGTTGGTGAGCAGCATGCGCTTGGCGTTGGCGGCACCCTTCTGACGGTGCGGTGCCACCAGGCCGGCGTACTCGCACAGCAGCATGGCGATGGCGGTAAAGCCCATGGACAGCACGCAGAACAGCGAGATCGAGAAGGTGTAGCCGTTGCCGGCGACTGCGGCGGCAGTGGAGATGGCCGAAAGGTCGCCCGGCTGGATGGGCATGGATTTAAACGTGATGACGAAGAACTCGGCAATGCCCAGGACAAAGAGGGCAAAGGCCAAGACGGCGGGAGCTGCGCCGTGGCGCTGGAATAGGAAGAACAAGCCGGTCATGAGCACGGTGATGATGGCCCACTCGAGCAGGATGCACAGGGGGTAGACCCAGGTAAAGTCGTGGTTGGACGAGACCTCCATGCCCAGCAGCGCAAAGACGCCGGCGAGCAGCAGGCACAGGACGGCGGCGACGAGCGGTTTGCCCACAAAGGCGCCGCGCAGGCGGGCGAGCTTGCCAGTGGGGGCGGGAGCGTCGGCCGAGGCGAACGCAAAGACGCGCGGTGCGATGCGGTCGCGGGCGATGCTGGCCCAAGCGCATCCGGTGAGAATGGCGTTGGTCAGGATGAGCATCACAAAGGCGAGCGGCTCGTTTTGAGCGACGAGGCCAATGGCGCCCCAAATGGTCAAAAAGAGCTGGAACAGGCCGAAGGCGACGCTCCACCCAAGAGCGCTTTTGGCAACGGTGCCCGACTTTGCGCAAATGGCCTTGGCCTCGCGCAAGACAAGGTAGACGGTCGCCGCAAGACCGACGAGCGAGATGGCGGCAGCGAACATGCTGAGACTCCTCACAAACTAAAACCTACGAAAGCGGGGATTTACCCGATTGTTACCAAGATATGCGCAGCAATTGGTGGCTGCGCACAACAACCAGCCATATTAACGCGCGCGTGTGGCGGTGTGGCGCAATGTAGTGGCGACCTGCGCGATAATGGACGGGAATTACACGGAAACGTAAAGGCTTCTTAAAGAAATGGCGAGGGTAGGGCGATGAGCGAGCAGGTTTGCGAGGCGGACATGGGCGGCGACGGAGCTGCGGGCGTGGATACGTACGGCTATCCGGTCGAGACTACGGGCAACGCGGTACTGGACATTTTGGAGCACCGTTCGTCCACGCGCGCTTTTGCGCGCGATGACAACGACCGTCCCGTGGCGGTGACCGACGAGCAGCGGGCGGCGGTTTTGCATGCGGCGAGTCGCGCGCCGTCGGCGGGCGCCATGATGATGTATTCCATCGTGAGCATTCGCGAGCAGGCTACGCTGGACCGTCTGGCCGACCTGTGCGACCACCAGCCCATGATCGCCAAGGCGCCCTGGGCGCTCGTATTTGTGGTCGATTATGCCAAGTGGATCGATCTGTTTGAGCACGTGGGCTGCTTTGAGCCCGAGTTTGTCGAGCGCACGGGCAAGGCGCCCCGCCCCGCGCCGGGTTTGGGCGACTTTGCCATCGCGGCGCAGGATGCCGTGATCGCCGCTCAAAACGCCGTGGTTGCCGCCGAGGCCCTGGGGCTGGGGAGCTGCTACATCGGTGATATCGTCGAGAACGCCGAGGAAGTTGCCGCACTGCTGGACTTGCCTGCCTATACCATGCCGCTGTCGATGCTCATCATCGGCACGCCCCGTAAGGAGCGCCCGGCAATCGCGCATCCCGTGGTGAACCTGGTGCACGAGGAGCGTTATTGTCGCGCCGACGCCGCGACGATGGATGCGCAGGTGGCCGAGATGGATGCGATGTTTCGCCCGCACGCCCGCGAGGTGGGCGAGCGCGTCATCGACATCTACACCCGTAAGCACACGAGCCCCTTTATGGCCGAGATGAGCCGCTCTATGGAGTGGTGGTTCAAAAACTGGCTCGGAAAATGACGAATGTGACAAAGGGGGCGTCCCTTTGTCACATTCCATATCGCCGCGGTAGCCTAAAGACTGTATAAATGTTTATCTAGCTGGGAAAACAGTGCATTAAAACATGGCCGATTACCTATAATCCTTTCGAACGTTAAAGTTGGGAGGAAACCGGCTTATGGAACAAAAGGCCAAGGAGGCAGCCTCGCACGCTGCGATTCCTGTGAGCATCTCGGCGATGCTCGTCACGCTGGGCGTGGTGTATGGCGATATCGGCACCAGCCCCATGTATGTAACCAAGGCGCTCGTTGCCGGCAACGGCGGCATCGGAAGCGTCACGCAGGAGTTCGTGCTCGGCGCGCTCTCCCTTGTCGTGTGGACGGTCACGCTGCTGACGACCGTCAAGTACGTGCTGATCTCGCTGCGCGCCGACAACCACGGCGAGGGCGGCATCTTTGCCCTGTACAGCCTGGTCAAGCGCTGCGGCAAGTGGCTTATCATCCCCGCCATGCTGGGCGGCGCGGCGCTGCTCGCCGACGGCATCCTGACGCCTGCCGTTACTGTCACCACGGCCATCGAGGGCCTGCGCACCATCCCGGCGGTCCACGCCGTGCTCGGTGACGACCAGGGCCGCGTTGTCGCCATCACGCTTGCCATCATCATCGCGCTCTTCTTGGTGCAGCGCATCGGCACGGCCAAGATCGGTCACGCCTTCGGCCCCATCATGACGCTGTGGTTTTTGTTCCTGGGCGGCACGGGCCTGTTCTTTGTCTGCCAGTATCCCGCGGTGCTGCTGTGCCTCAACCCGTTGCGTGGCATCGCTTTTCTGCTGAGCCCCAACAACCATGCGGGCATCATGATTTTGGGCAGCTGCTTCCTCGCTACCACCGGTGCCGAGGCGCTCTATTCCGACATGGGCCATGTGGGCCGCGGCAACATCTATGCCACCTGGCCGTTCGTTAAGTGCTGCCTGCTGCTGTCCTACATGGGCCAGGGCGCGTGGCTTATCAACAACGCCGCCAACCCCGAGCTCATGGGTATCGCCGACCTCAACCCCTTCTACCAGATGCTCGCCCCGGGTCTGCGCCCCTTTGCCGTCGGCCTTTCCACCGTCGCGGCCATCATCGCCTCGCAGGCGCTCATCACCGGCGCATTCTCGCTGGTGTCCGAGGCCAGCCGCCTGGACCTCATGCCGCATATGCAGGTCTTCTATCCTGCCGAGACCAAGGGCCAGCTCTACATCCCCATGGTCAACAACGTCATGCTCGTGGGCTGCGTCGTCGTGGTGCTGCTGTTCCAGAACTCGGCGCACATGGAGGCCGCGTACGGCCTGGCCATTACCCTGACCATGATGTGCACGACAATGCTGCTCTTCTTCTATCTGCACGTGGAGCGCAATCTCAAGGTCGCGCCGTGGATCTTTGCCGCCTTCTTCCTTATGCTCGAGGGCTTCTTCTTTGTGAGCTCGCTCACCAAGTTCTTCCACGGCGGCTACTTCACCATCCTCATGGCTGCACTCATCATGGGCATTATGGTGTGCTGGTACAACGGCACGGCGGTCGAGCAGCGCCAGTTTACGCTGCTGCCGCTGCGCAGCTACCTGCCGCAGCTCAAGCGCCTGCGTGACGACGACCGTTACGAGCGCATGAGCGACAACGTCGTGTACCTGACCAAGGACGCCCATACCGACTACATCGACCGCGATATCGTCTATTCGATCTTGGACAAGCATCCCAAGCGCGCCCGCGCCTGGTGGTTTGTGAATGTCGAGACCATGGACGAACCGCACACCTTTGCCTATTCGGTCGAGACGTTCGGCACCGACTACGTGTTCCGCGTGCATCTGTACCTGGGCTACAAGATCAACCAGCGCGTCAATGCCTACCTGCGTCAGGTTGTTCAGGACCTGGCTGCCACCGGCGAGCTGCCGCCGCAGACGCATGACTACTCGGTCTACAAGGATCCGGGTAACATCGGTACGTTCAAGTTCGTCCTGATCCGTAAGCTTCTGGCGCCCGAAAGCGATGTGGAGCCCAGCGAGCGTACGGCCATCACGCTCAAGTACATCATTCGCCGCGCCGCCGGCACGCCTGCACGCTGGTACGGCCTGGAGAACTCCAACGTGAGCTTTGAGTACGTGCCGCTGTTCACCAAGTTCAAGGCCGTGAACAAGATGCAGCGCCTGGCTCCCAACGAGCGGCCGTAGACGTCGGCGGCTACACGGAGTTGGTTTTTGATGGATAAGCATGAGGCCGGGGAGGTAAACATGGATACAAAGGCGCTCGATGGCCGTGAGGCGGTGGTCGAAATGATGCGTGAGGCGCGTGTCGACGCTGCCGAAGATCGGTTCTTTACGAATCGGGCCAACATGGACATGGCGATCGCGTAATTTCGATCGTGGCACTGGTATTTGGAGCGGTGTGCGTGTGTGCCCTGCTCGCGCACGTGCTGTTTGTCTAGCGACTGCCGGTCGTAGAAGGCTTTACACTTAGAACCACCACGAGGGAAAACCACCACAAAGGTGCCTGTCCCCTTTGTGGTGGTTTTTGTTTTTGAGGGAGGGGTACGGTGTCTATGGACGTCCGTGCGGACGGCGATATTGCCGATAACTTTTGGTGGCGGCGCACAACGCTGACGCGCCGCACTCCTCTGTATGACGCCTGCGTATCGGCGGGGCTGCTGGTCGCAGCGACGATTGTGGGCGCGCTGCTCGACCATCCGGGTCTCGCGCCGAGCATCATGATCGTCTATGTGTTCGCCGTTCAGCTGTGCGCATTCTTTACCTGGAGTCGCCTGTATTGCTTGCTGAGCTCGGCTGCCGCCGTGGCGCTCTACAACTTCTTGTTTGTCGACCCGCGCTACTCGCTGTCGCTTATCGACCGCGTCTATCCCGGCATGTTCTTCATCATGTTCGTGGTCTCGCTTGTGTCGAGCTCGATTGCGTTGGCCCTGCGCCGCGCCTTGGCGCAGGCTGCCGCCAGCGACCGTCGCACGCATATGGTGCTCGAGACTAACCGCATGCTGCAGCGGTGCGCCGACCAGCAGCAAATTATCCATGCCATGGCAACGCAGCTGGCGCGTCTTTCGGGCTGTCCGGTCGTGTGGTACAGCGCCGACGCCGACGATGATGACCTGCTGCCGCGTGCGACATACACGGCCGTGGGCGATGCCGCGCCGGTGCACGAACTGGCGCCGCAGATGCCGCCGCGGCTCTCGGCGTCCGCCTATGTGGGAACGCCGCTCGATGCCACCTATGGCGGCTCGGCGTTTTATGGCATCTACCTGACGGTCCGCACAGGTGACGGCTTCGTGCGCTCGGGCGACCCCGCCTCGGTGGTGGGCGTGCTGGCTATCGTTGCCGAGCCCGACGTGCTGACGCACGAGGAGCGGACACTTGCCGATGCCATCGTGAGCGAAGGCGAGCTGGCACTCGATCGCGCCCGCGCCATGGAGGCCCGCGAGGAGGCGGCGGTGCTCGCCAAAAACGAGCAGCTGCGCGCCAACCTGCTGCGCTCCATCTCGCACGACCTGCGCACGCCGCTCACCAGTATTTCGGGCAATGCCGATGTGCTGCTCGACCAGGGCTCGACCGGCACCGCCGTGCTCGATAGCCAGACGCGCCGCGGCATGCTTCTGTCCATTCGCTCGGATGCGCAATGGCTCAACGCCACCGTCGAGAACCTGCTCGCCATCACCAAGCTCGAGGGCGGCGGTATGCGCCTGTCGACCACGCTCGAGCTCATGGACGATATCGTCGAGGAGGCGCTGCGCCACGTGAACCCTGCCGTGCGCGAGCACGACCTTAAGGTGGTGGCGTGCGATGAGCCGGCGCTCGTCAACGTCGATGCGCGCCTGATGGTGCAGCTGGTGGTCAATCTGGTGAACAACGCCATCACCTATACGCCCACAGGCTCGCATATCGTGATCTCGATTAGCGTCGACGATGGTCGCGTGGCGTGCTCGGTGGCCGATGATGGTCCGGGTATCGCACCCGAGGATCGCGAGCGGATCTTTGAGTCGTTCTATACCGCCAACCATGGTCTGGCCGACAGCCACCGCAGCGTGGGCCTGGGTCTTTCGCTCTGCCGTTCCATTGCGTTGGCGCATGGCGGTAGCATAGAGGTTGCCGCGGCGGACCCGCACGGTTCGGTCTTTACGATTGAGCTTCCCGCCGCCGACGTTTCGTTTGATAAGGAGTAGCGCTGTGTCGAACTCTGCCGTAAAACCGCTCATCTTGGTCGTTGAGGACGACCCAGCTGTTCGCAACCTTATCGTTGCCGCGCTCGAGGCGCACGGCTTGCGCCATATGGCCGTGGAGACCGCCCATGCCGCCATCGCCGCCGCCTCGTCGCAGGCGCCGAGCATTGTGCTGCTCGATCTGGGCCTGCCCGATATGGACGGCGTCAAGGTGGTGGAGTCGGTGCGCGCATGGTCGGGCATGCCGATCATTGTGGTCTCGGCACGCAGCGAGGATGCGGACAAGATTCGCGCACTCGATGCCGGCGCCGACGACTATCTGACCAAGCCGTTTTCGGTCGAGGAACTGCTCGCGCGCATTCGCACGACGCTTAGGCGTCTTTCGTATGCGCAAACGGGTGGCGTTGCCTCCGAGGGCTCGTTCGATACCGGTGAGCTGCATATCGATTTTGATGCCGGCATCGCCACGATGGATGGCGAGGAGCTGCATCTGACGCCGATCGAGTACAAGCTCCTGTGCCTGCTGGCGCATAACGCCGACAAGGTGCTGACGCACCAGTTTATCCTGCACGAGATTTGGGGCACGGCAACTAAGAGCGATCTGGCGAGCTTGCGTGTCTTTATGGGCACGCTGCGCAAGAAGATCGAGTCCGACCCCGCGCATCCGCGCTATATTCAAACGCACGTGGGTATCGGTTACCGATTGGTCACCCAAGGCTAGATCGCCAATCACCATCCCAATATGAGTTGCGGTGGAATACGGTCTAAATTTGCCTAATTCCAGGCAAAACAGTCCGTATTCCACCGCAACTTTGTTATCTGCCCTTGGGCTTGCTGGCGTAGAACTTCTTCTTTTTGGGCTTTCCGGCGGGGGAGGGTTTGCCGGCAAAGTTGGACTTGCCGTTGCCGGCCTGCGCGTGCGCGGGCGCCGTTGCACGAGGCTTACGGGCCTCGGGGCTGCGCAGCTCCTCAACGCGCTCGGCAATTTCCTCGGCGCTAAAGCCGATCTCGGCCATGGCGTCCTCGATGGGCAGGCGGCGCACGATATAGCAGTGGTGCACCTTCTGGTTGCGTGCGAAATCCTCGGGGATGGTCTGCGCCGTAATGTCCTCCAGCACGACGCCCGCGCGTGCGAGCTTGCGCGTCTCGGGACGGAAGCCGCGCAGGTTGCAGCTAAAGATGGCATGTCCGCCCTGTGCGAGCAGGCGAGATACGCCGGCCAAAAGCTCAACATGGTCGCGCTGGACATCCCAGGTGCGGCGGCCCATCTTGGACGAGTTCGAAAACGTGGGCGGGTCGACAAAGATAAGGTCCCAGCGGTTGCGCGTCTGGCGCTGGTCGCGAATCCAGGCGAGCACGTCGTCGCGCACAAAGTGATGCTGCGGGCCCACAAAGCCGTTCTGGCGCATGTTGCGCTCGGCCCAGTCCAGGTAGGTGTTGGAAAGGTCGACCGTCACGGTTTCCTCGACGCCGCCATCTGCCGCGTAGCAGGTGGCAGTGCCGGTGTAGGCGAACAGGTTGAGGAAGCGGCGCGCCTGTTTGGCGTGCTCGCGCACCAGGTTGCGGGTGACGCGGTGGTCCAAGAAGATGCCCACGTCCAGGTAATCGTCAAAGTTGACGGCAAAGGTGAGGCCACCCTCTTCGATGAGCGGCAGGCGACGGCGCGCGATGTTGGCGCGTTCGCCCGATCCGCCCTTGCCGGCGCCCTGCTTGCCGTACTGCGAGCCGCCACGCGAACGCATGCGGGCCTTGGCGTGCACATGCTCGGCGGGAACATCTAGGATGCGCGGCGCGATGGCCAAGATGTCGAGCATGCGGGCCTGGGCCAGCGCGGGGTCGATGGTCTTGGGCGCGGCGTATTCGGCGATGACGAGCCAGCGGCCCGGCGTCTGCGGACAACCCTCGTACAGGTCGATGGCAGCAGAGTAGTCGGGCAGGTCGGCATCGTAGACGCGGTAGCAGCTCACGCCCTCGCGCTTTGCCCACTTGCGACGCAGGCGTGCGTTCTTGCGCAGGCGGTTGGCGAACTGCTCGGACTCGGGGATGAGCACGGGCAGCGGCTTGCCGTCGCCCAGGTCGAGCATGGCGGCAGGCTCGGGCATGGGGGCGTTGGCGGCTTCGTCCACGGCGTCTGCGGTCTGCTCCTCGGCATCTGCGCCGGTCGCAGCTTCAAATGCCGCGGCGGCGTGGTCGAGCGAGGGCCAAACCTCAATAGTTGCCTCTTCGTTATTGGGCATGACAGCTATGGAGCGCGCGGGCTCGGCATGGAGCGCGCGGGCCATAAGGCCATCGCGGGTGAGCGCGGCGACCGGCGCGGCGGTAAGCTCGGGCGCGCGGCGCAGCTCGCCGACCAGCGTCATGGCGTCGTGCATGAGCGAAAGCGGGGTCTCGGTGGTGTCTGCGACCACGGCGGCGCCGGCGACAGCGCCGCCGTGGTCCAACACGGTGGCGGGCTTGGCAGCGCAAAAGTCGACAAAACGCTTGTAGCCGGCACACTTGACCATGCGCTCAGCGGTCTTGCGGGCGGCGGGGTCGATGTCCACGGCCACGATGCGCACCTGGCGCTCGCGCGCTGCCGCCTCGCGCTCGCGCGCCTCGGCACGCAGCTGCTCCCACAGGGCGGCGTCGTGCAGCTGCCAGCCCTCAAAGCCCCAGTGCTCGCGGGCGGCGCCCGGAGCGCGGTCGGTTAGGATATTCACGGCCTCTAGCAGCAGGCCGCCGCCGGCGCACGAGGCGTCGACCAGCGTGGGCAGGGCTTCGTTCTCGTAATCGTCGGCCGTCAGCTCGCGCTCGCACAGTGCGGTCCAGCCGACCTGCGCCAACACCAGGGCGGCGTAGTCGGGGCGCAGCACGTGCGCGCCCTCGCCGGCGCGGGTCGCGGCGGGCGGCAGGCGCTTGAACAGCGGGTCACCCGAAAGGTCCAGGCTGATGCTCGCGCGGCGCTGACGCAGCGAAAGCAGCAGGTGAACGTCGGGATCGGCGGCGTCGACATCGGCGCGACGGCCCGTGGTCTCGGCCAGACGGTCGCACCGCGCGTCCTTGGCGCGCAGGGCCGAGAAGCGCGTGTTGCGCAGCTGCTCGGTCACGCCGCGGGCGGTAATGGCGATGGTGGCGCCGGGGCGGACGATGCTCTCCCAGGCGATGTCGTAAACGCTATCGTACAGCTCGTCGGCATCCTGCGCCTCAAAGCGTCCAAGCACCACAAACACGCGGCTGGCCAGGCGCGACCACAGACAGGCGCGGTAGCCTTCTTCGAGCTCGCCCTCAAACGTAGCGCGGCCCTTCAGGCGGCGGACATGCGAAAGCCCGAGCCACTTGAGCTCGTCGGCGAGTGCGGATTCAAAGCCCTCGGGGCAGCTTGCATAAAATTCCATGGGTGACCTCTCTGGTTGCGTCGCTCCATTATATGATGGATGCTTCGTTTGCCATCGCCCTCGAAAGGAACCCATATGATTGATGCGTGCTCCGATTCCGCTGTATTGTTTTTTGACGTGGACGGCACGCTGACGTCGTTCGACCCCGACAACATGACCGACAAGGACTTTTCGGCGGTTCGCCCTTCGCAGACGGTCGTCGAGGCGTTTCATCGTCTGCGCGACGCAGGGCACAAGGCGTTTATCTGCACGGGTCGCCCCTTGTGGCTGATTGCGGACAGCCTGCGCGCGCTCGACCCTGCGGGTGTCGTGGCCATGGCGGGCGCCACGCTCGAGGTCGAGGGGCGTGTGGTGCACGAGGATTGCTTTGACGAGGGTATTGTCGAGGAGCTTGCACGTCGCATTGTCGCGGCAGGGTTCGAGGCCTTTTTCGAGACCAACGCTGCGACCTTTGCGCTGGAGCCCGCGGGCGTTGAGCAGTCGTCTTTGATCGGCGCTGCTGCGGTGCACAGCGCCGAGGAAATGCGCATCGACGGTCGTCTGCGCGTGGGCAAGGTGTGCCTTAAAGCGCCCAGCTTGGCTCGCGTAGCCAACGACGACGGCTTTATCGATCGTAGCTTTGAGCTGAGCAATACCGGCGGTTCGAACCGCGAGCTGAGCCCCAAGGGTATCGACAAGGGCGTGGGTGTGGCGCGGGCACTGGAGTATCTGGGTCGCGAAGGAAATGCGCGCACCTTTGGCTTTGGCGATTCGGGTAACGACCTGGGCATGCTCGCTGCCGTCGAGACGGCCGTGGCCATGGGCAACGCCATGCCCGAGGTCAAGGCGCTCGCCGACTACGTGACCGACGACGTCGCGAACGACGGCACCGTCACAGCGATGCAGCATTTTGGGTTGATCTAGCGGGAACCGCCCAATTACCGTTCACCCGCGGCGGGCGGCTCAAATCGGCCCGCCCTGCAAAATCGTTTTGCCGCTGGAGGGTGTGCTCAAAAACGCTAAAGCGTTTATACCGTTCGCCGAGAAGATAAAAACTCGCAGCTCACGCCTTGATAAACGTAGGTAAAGTGTTTAGCAGTGCAACGCCCATGTGCAAGCGAAAGGAATCAGGCAGATGGCAATCAAGGTGTTCGCTGACGGTGCAAACCTCGAGGGCATGCTCGACATGTACGAGAACGGCAACGTTCAGGGTTTCACGACCAACCCGTCCCTTATGAAGAAGGGTGGCGTGACGGACTATCGCGCGTTTGCCAAGGAGGTCCTGGCCCACATCACCGATGTGTCTGTGTCGTTTGAGGTCTTTGCCGACGACGTCGAGACCATGGAGGTCGAGGCTCGCGAGATCGCCACCTGGGCCGAGAACGTCTACGTCAAGATTCCGTGCGTGACCACCAAGGGCGAGTCCACCGCCGAGCTGGTCCGCAAGCTTTCGGCCGACGGCATCAAGGTTAACGTCACCACCATCTTTACGCCTAAGCAGGTCGATGAGATGGTCGAGGCCGTTGACGCCGAGACGCCGTCCATCATCTCGCTCTTTGCCGGCCGCATCGCCGATACCGGCGTCGATCCCATTCCGTTTATGACGGAGTCGGTCAAGAAGGCCGCCGCAAAGCCCAGCTGTGAGGTCTTGTGGGCGTCCACGCGCGAGCTCATCAACATTTACCAGGCGGAAGGATGCGGTTGCCAGATCATCACGGTGCCCAACAGCATCCTGGCCAAGCGTAAGAACATCGGCCGTGACCCGTACGAGGTCTCGCTCGATACCGTGCGCGGTTTTGCCAAGGATATCGCCGCTTTGGGCTTCCATATTCTGCCGTAGGGCGAACACTGGCTGCGCCGTGGGCTGTTCGCCCCGGCCTTCCCTTTCCCTATCGCTCACGCGCTTTGCGAGGGTCGCGCTAGGGAAAGGGAAGGCCGGGGCTGCCGGCACGAGCTTGCCAGTAGGTTCTGAGCTGAATGAGACTTTGTTGGTGCCGCCTCTTTGATGGGCGGCACCTTTTTGTTGTGGTATCTGCAAGTTTTCCCATTGGGTGAGAAAACTTGCAAGTTCGACGATGGGCAGCGGTGGTTCGTCCTTTGCTGTTACTTCCCCTGCACCATGGTGAGGGAGATCTTTTTGCGGTCGCGATCAACCTTCTCGACCCAAACCTTGACCGTATCGCCGACGCGCACCACGTCGCTCGGGTGCTTGACAAAGCGGTTGGCCAGCTTGGAGATGTGCACGAGGCCGTCCTGGTGTACGCCCACGTCGACGAAGGCGCCAAAATCCACGACGTTGCGCACCGTGCCTTTGAGCTCCATGCCGGGCTCTAGGTCGTCGATGGAAAGCGCCGAGCGGCTGAAGACCACCTCGGGTGCGTCGTCGCGCGGGTCGCGACCGGGCTTCTTGAGCTCGTTGACGATGTCGATGAGCGTGAGGGTGCCGCAGTCCAGGTCGCTTGCCAGCGCCGAGATGCTGCCCAGGCGGTGCTCGATGTCGGGCACGCCGCCGCGGCTGAGCTCGCTGGCTTGAACGCCGGCGCGCTCCAGGACGGCCGTGGCCACCTCGTAGCTCTCGGGGTGGACGCTTGTCGCGTCGAGCGGGTTCTTACCGCCGCTGATGCGCAGGAAGCCCGCGGCGTTGAGATATGCCTTGGGTCCCAGCTTGGGGACCTTCTTGAGCTGGCGGCGATCGGTAAAGGCACCGTTTTCCTCGCGGTAGGCCACGATGTTTTTGGCTACGCTCGGCGTAATGCCCGATACGTATCCCAGTAGACTTGCGCTCGCGGTGTTTACGTCGACGCCCACGCGGTTGACGACGTCCTCCACCACGTGGCCCAGGGTACGTGAAAGCTCGGCCTGGTCAAGGTCGTGCTGGTACTGGCCAACGCCGATGGACTGGGGCGGAATCTTGACGAGCTCTGCCAGCGGGTCTTGCAGGCGGCGGCCCAGGCTCATGGCGCCACGTACGGTGACATCCAGGTCGGGATACTCCTGGCTTGCGAGCTCGGAGGCGGAGTACACCGATGCGCCGGCCTCGTTGACGATGGTGTATCGCAGCCCAGGAGCCTGCTCGGCGATGAACTCCGAGACGACTTCCTCGGTCTCGCGGCTAGCGGTGCCATTGCCGATGACGATGGTGTTGACGCCGTCCTTCTTGACGAGGCGAGCGAGCTCGCGCTTGGTGCCGGCGACGTCGTGGCGCGGCTTGGTGGGGTAGACCACGCCGTGGTCGAGCAGCTTGCCGGTCTCGTCCATGACGGCGACCTTGCAGCCGGTGCGGTAGCCCGGGTCGAGCGCGAGCACACGGGCGCCGCGCACGGGGCGTGCCGAGAGCAGGCCCTCGAGATTCTTGGCAAAGACGTTGATGGCCTCGGTTTGGGCGCGAACGGTGAGTTTGGCGCGGGCCTCGCGCTCCAGCGAGGGGGCCATGAGGCGCTTGTAGCCGTCGGCGATGGCGGCATCGAAGACGGGTGCGAAGACGCCCTGGCGTCGGGACCAACGGCTGCCGAGGCGTGCCGTGGCGGCGGCGCCGTCGACGTTCACGCGCACGCGGAGCTTGCCCTCGCGCTCACCGCGGTCGATAGCCAGCACGCGGTGGTTGGGAATACGGCGCAGCGGCTCGTCAAAGTTGTAGTAGGGCTCGTAGGGAGTCTTCTCCGTGGGGTCGGTGGCCTCGACGACGATATCGGCGGTGTTTTGCGTAAAGGCGCGCAGGTCGGCGACGTTCTCGGGATCCTCGGCCACCGTCTCGGCCACGATGTCGGCGCCGGCAAGCGCCTTCTCGGGCGTGTCGAAGCCGGCCTCCTCGTTGACGTATGTTGCGGCGGCGTCGAGCGCGCTGCCCTTGGCCGAGGCCTGCATGATGATCATGTTGGCGAGCGGCTCCAGGCCGGCTTCGCGGGCCTTCTGTGCGCGGGTCATGCGCTTTTTGCGGTAGGGCTTGTAGAGGTCCTCGACACGCTGGAGCTGCGTGGCCTCGCGGATCTGCTGCTCGAGTTCGGGCGTGAGCTTACCCTGGGCGTCGATGAGCAGGATAACGTCCTCTTTGCGCTGCTCAAGATTGCGCAGGTAGGACAGGCGCTCGTCGAGGGCGCGCAGGGCGACGTCGTCCATGCCGCCCGTGGCTTCCTTGCGGTAGCGCGAGATAAAGGGAATGGTGTTGCCCTCGTCGATGAGCTTGACGGCCGCCTCGATGTTGGCGGCCTTAAGATTGAGCTCGCGGGCGAGCTGGGCGATCAGGTCCATGGAACTTCCTGTCTGTGAGTACGTTACAGGTGCATGAGCCACCCAGTCTACCACCCGCCCGCGCGTTGCGGCTGCAAAGAAAAGCCCCGCGGGCAGGAGGCTGCTCGCGGGGCAAAGAAGAGGGGCTTATTTGTGGCGGACCGAGGGACTCGGCATGGGGTTTCTGCCGCGGCCGCTCTTAAGGCATTACAGCTCGACGAGCTGGCCGGTCTCGGCGGCCTCCTTGATGGCGTTAAGCAGCGTGAGCGTCTTGACGTTGTCGGCGGGGGTCACGACGGGCTCGACCTCGCGGCGGACGACCTTCACAAAGTGCTTGAGCTGCATCTTGTGCGGCAGCGCCGGGTCCACGGCCGGGATCTCCATCTGCAGCGGCTTGTGCCAGTTGGAGGCACCGTTGTAGGAGAACTGGTGCAGGCGGGGCAGCGAAAGGGCGCCCAAGGTTCCGCCGATAAAGTAGGCGTCGGCGTCGAAGGGGCGGTACTGCGGATCCTCGCGAGCGGTTGCCTCCCAGTTCCAGGGGCTGGCGGTGGCGTCGGAGATGGTCATGCTCGCAAGCGCGCCATCGGCAAAACGGACGTTGACCACGGCGGAGTCCTCGGTCTCAAAACCGCGGGCGGCACTGGACTGCATACCCTGGACGGCAACGGGCTCACCCAGCAGATAGCGGAGCAGGTCGACGTCGTGCACCAGGTTGACCAGGATCGGGCCGGCACCCTTTTTGCGGCGCCACTCGACATCAAAGTACTCGTCATTCTTATAGATCATGTAGTGGAAGCTCGACACGGTGAGCTTGCCCAGCTCACCGGACTCGATGATCTCCTTGGCCTTGTTGACGAAGGGGTTGTGGCGACGGTGCTGGCCCACGAGCACGGGCACGCCGGCGGTCTCGGCCTCGGCGGCGAAGGCCTGGGCATCCTCGAGATCGTTGGAGATCGGCTTTTCGACCAGCGGCACGATGTTGCGCTTGATGGCCTCGCGGGCAACGCCCAGATGCAGGTCGTTGGGGGTGGCGATGATGACGGCCTCGGGCTTGACCTCGTCCATCATCTGGGCGGGATCGGTAAAGAACGGCACGCCGGCGGCTTCGGCCGTGGCGCGGGCGCCCTCAAAGGCGTCGGCGATGGCGACGAGCTCGGCTTCGGGCTCCTCGGTGACAAAGCGGATGTGGTTGCGGCCCATGGCGCCGGCGCCGATGACGGCAATGCGGACGGGGTTGAGCTCAGACATTTCGACTCCTTAATGCTGGTGACCGGTGGAATGTGACAAAGGGACGGTCCCTCATGTCACATCGGTAAAACTAAGCGGACTTCTTCTTGCTGTCGGAGACCATCATGTAGACGGTGAGCACGACGGCGATGGCGGCAATCACGATGGCGCCGTAGAAGGACTGCTGGTAGGCGGCGCTGCCGGCCTCGGCGTGATACAGCACGGCGGTGATGGGCTGGCTGATCCAGGTAGAAGCGGCGTAGCCCAAAAACATGATGCCGTAGTTGACGCCGATGTTGCTGGTGCCAAAGGCGCCACCGGTGAGCGGCGGGTAGATGACGAGCAGGGCGCCAAAGCTAAAGCCGAGCAGGGCGAGCGCCACAAAGAACATGCTCTGCGTAAAGCTCATCGACATGATGACGAGTGCGACGATGGTGACGACAAGGCTGATGAGCAGCGACTTGTAGGCGCCGAGCTTGTCGATGATCTGACCAAAGGAAAGGCGACCGACCAGGTTGGCGCAGGTGTTGACGGAGACGACCACGCCGCCGAGGGCGACAGCCGCGGCGCTCGTGGGGTCGGCGAAGAGCTGGACGGCGGCGATGGAGGCAACCTTGCCCACAAGCAGGGTGCCGGCGGTGGCGGCAAAGGCGAAGGTGACGATGAGGACCCAGAAGCGCGGGGTCTTGACCATCTCGCCCGGGGTGAGGTCACCGAAGGTGCCGGCGTGCGCGCCGCCCTTGGGGGCCTCGAAGCCCTCGGGCAGCCAGCCGGCCTCGGGGGCCTTCAGGAACAGGGCGGAGGCGGCGATCGTCACAAAGAAGATGACGCCGAGTGCCTTGAGGGCGCCAAAGATGCCCAGGCTCGGGATGAGCAGTGAGGCGAGCACCGGGGACAGCACGGCGGGGCCGGCGGTCGAAGCGGCAAGGGTGATGCCGGAGGCGAGACCCTTCTTGTCGATGAACCACTTTTGGCCGGTGGTGAGCGCGGGGTTGTAACCCAGACCGTTGCCGATGGCGGCGACGAGCGAGAACCACAGGTAGAACTGCCACGGCTCGGTGACGGTGCCGGACATGAACCAGCCCACGCCGTAGCACACGGCGGCAGCGATCACGACGTTGCGCGGGCCGATCTTATCGGAGATGCGGCCGGCGAAGATGCCCGTCACAGCCATGATGGTCTGGAAGACCGGGAAAGCCCAGGTAAGTGCGCTGGACCACTCGGGGTAGACGGCGAGCAAGTTCTTGGACACGACGGAGTACAGCGCGATGGAGCTGATGAAGAACATGGTGACGCACGCGGCGGAAAGCACGACGGCGCGACCCTTGTTGGAGTTGGTGGAAGCCATGGGACTCTTTCTAATCGATGCGGGGGGAGGGGAGGGGCAAACGCCGCTGAGGTGCTTGCCCCGCGCCCCTTTCTACCGGGCTGGTTTACTGATCGGTCGGCTTTGCGACGCCGGACTCGTCGGACCAAAGCTCGACACCCTTGTTCTTAAGGTAGTTGTCGGCATAGGCGCGACGGCCGCCGGGCTTGGCGGTGAGGTCGCCCATCATGTTGGAGAAGCCGCCGTCGACCTTGATGGCGTCGCCAGTGGTAAAGTCCGAGCGCTTGGACGCCAGGAACATGACGGCATTGGCGATATCGCTGACCTCGCCGATGCGGCGCGTGGCGATAAGGCGGCTGCGGCTCTTCTCGACCTCGGGGTCGGCGTAAAAGCTCGCTGACATGGGGGTCTTGACAAAGCAGGGCTCGACGCAGTTGGAGCGCACGCCGTAGGGGCCCCACTCGGCAGCCAGCATCTTGGACATCATGTTGACGCCCGCCTTGGTGGAGCTGTACACGCCCGAGAACGTCTCGGGGGAGTGACTGGCAACGGTCGAGATGTGCACCAGGCGACCCTGGCCGGCCTTGATCATCTCGCGGCCAAAGCGCTGCGAGGTGATGAAGTAGCCGGTGAGGTTGACGTTGATGACCTCGTTCCAGTCACTCAGCGGCAGGTCCTCCATGGCTGCGAAGCGCAGGATGCCGGCGGTGTTGACGAGAACGTCGACGCGGCCGAACTCGGCGATGGTGGCGTCGACGGCGGCCTGGACCTCGTCCTCGTTGCAGGCGTTCATCTTGTAGCCCTCGGCGTGGATACCAAACTCGGCAGCGAGGTCGGCGGCTGCGGCCTTGACCTTCTCCTCGTCCAGGTCGAGCAGGACGACATTGGCGCCGTTGCGGGCGAACTCGCGGCAAATCTCGACGCCCATACCGCCGAGCGCGCCGGTCACGGCGCAGACATCGCCCTCGAGCTTAAGCCAATTGCTCATAGGAACTTCCCTTCTTGTGCCTCCCGGTGGGTCGCTCCCATTAATCGACCCACGTGGTTTTCGCTGGTTATCGTATGCTTTGCATTTGCGCAGGTGAATTGCATATTTGTTAGAATGGCGTTAACCATAGGTTTACACTGTGCGATGCAGTTTATTCTCAATTGAGCGCATGACCTGCGAAAACAACCTCCTGTGGCACCATGTGGCCACGGGCGCGAAAACGGGAGATTGACGTGTACGATCGACGACTTGAGGCCATATCGGCCGCTGCGGAGCTGGGAAGCTTCTCGCGTGCGGCGGCACAATTGCGCGTGTCGACGCCGGCACTCGTCAAGCAGGTTTCGGGTTTCGAGGCCGAGTTCGGCATCACGCTGTTCGAGCGGTCGCACTCGGGCGTCAAAGTGACGCCGGCCTGCGCACTGCTGGTGGACGACGCGCGTTCGATCATGCGGCAGTCCGAGGACGCGTTGCGCCGTGCCCGACGCGCGGCGGGCGATGGCGGTGCCGTGCGCCTGGGCGTGTCGATGATGTGCCCGGGGCGCCAAACGCTGTCGATGTGGTCGGGCATCCACGATCTGGAACCGTCGCTGCGATTTGAGATCGTTCCGGTAAGCGATCTCTACGACGAGCGCGAGACCGTCATGCGCAGCCTTGGTCGCGAAGTGGATGTGGTGCAGTCGAGTTTTTCGACCCCGCGCTGGGGCGACGCCTGCCAAAAGCTCCGCATTGTCAACGTGCCGTTTTATATCGACCTGCCGCGCACGAGTCCGCTGGCGCGCAAGAATCGTATTTCGATCGCCGACTTGGAGGGTATGCGTCTGCGCGTACTGCGCCACGGCAACGACGCCATGGACAGCCTGCGCATCGACCTGTTGGCCGATGGCGGCGTGGACGTGATCGATGTGGATAGCTTCGACTTTGCGCTCTTTAACGAAGCCGAGGAAAAGGGCGACGCAGTGCTCACCTGCGGCGCATGGTCGGGTGTGCACCCGGCCTTTGTGGGCGTGCCGTTCCTATGCGGCCGCGAGGTGCCGGTCTTCTTGCACTACCCGCTCGAGCCCACCCTCCAAGTCCAAAAATTCGTCAACGCCATGGCCCAACTCCTCAAGTAGCTCATTTGGCGCGGGTAGTCTTTTTGGGACGGGGCTTTTTTAGCTACTTTCGCCGCCCTGCCTGCGCACCCTCAAAGTAGTCAAAAAGCCCCGTCCCAAAAAGACTAACAAAACGAGGCCCTGGCCAAACGGCCAGGGCCTCACTAACTTTTATTCCGTTCTAAACGACGGGCTGACTGCGCGCAGGTGGGCTCCCCGGGGCGGCGGGGTATTTCCTCCGCGCGCAGTTTCGCAGCGCAGCGAGAATGTTTGAGCACGGAGGAATTACCCCGCCGCCCCGGGGAGCCCTCCGTCGGTAACCGGTCCTACTCGAGCTCAAACGCACCCGTGTACAGCTGGTAGTAATACCCGCGCTTGGCGATCAGCTCGTCGTGGTTGCCGCGCTCGATGATGCGGCCGTGGTCCAGGCAGATGATCGCGTCGGAGTTGCGCACGGTGGACAGGCGGTGTGCGATGACAAACGTCGTGCGGCCCTCCATGAGCTTATCCATGCCCGCCTGCACGATGGCCTCGGTGCGGGTGTCGATGGAGCTCGTGGCCTCGTCCAGGATCATTGCCGGCGGATCGGCGACGGCAGCGCGTGCGATCGAGATCAGCTGGCGCTGACCCTGCGACAGCTGTGCGCCGTTGCCGGTGAGCATCGTGTCGTAGCCATCGGGCAGGCGGGTGATAAAGTCGTCCGCGCCCGCGAGCTTGGCCGCCGCGATGCACTCCTCGTCGGTCGCATCCAGGTTGCCGTAGCGGATGTTATCCATCACGGTGCCGGTGAACAGGTTCACGTCCTGCAGCACGACGCCCAGGCTTCGGCGCAGGTCGGCCTTGCGGATCTTGTTGACGTTGATGCCGTCGTAGCGAATCTTGCCGTCGGCGATGTCATAGAAGCGGTTGATGAGGTTGGTGATGGTCGTCTTGCCGGCACCGGTGGCGCCGACAAACGCGACTTTCTGGCCCGGCTTGGCAAACACGGACACGCCGTGCAGCACCTCGTGGTCGGGCGTGTAGCCAAAGTCGACGTTGTCCATAACCAGGTCGCCGCGCAGCGGCACGTACTCGATCTCGCCGGTTGCGCGGTGCGGATGTTTCCACGCCCACATGCCGGTGTGGTGGTCAGCCTCCTCGAGCTGCCAGGTATCGGGGTTGACCTGCGCGTTGACGAGCGTCACATAGCCTTCGTCGGCTTCGGGCTCCTCGTCGATGAGCTCAAAGATGCGGTCGGCGCCGGCGAGGCCCATGACCACGGCGTTGATCTGCTGTGAGATCTGGCCGATCTGTCCGCAGAACTGCTTGGTCATGTTGAGGAACGGCACCACGACGGCGATGGACAGCGCCATGCCCGAGATGCTCAGGTTGGGCACGCCCAGTGCCAGGAAAATGCCGCCCGCCAGTGCGACCAGCACGTAGAGCAGGTTGCCCAGGTTCATAAGGATGGGCATGAGGATGTTGGCGTACATGTTGGCCTTCTGGGAGACCTCGAAGAGCTTTTCGTTGCGCTCGTCAAAATCGGCCTCGGCGGCAGACTCGTGGCAGAACGCCTTGACGACCTTCTGGCCGTTCATGACCTCCTCGATATGGCCCTCGACCACGCCGAGCTCGGTCTGCTGTGCAATGAAGAAGCGCGCGGAGTTGGAGCCGAGCAGCTTGGTCATAAAGGTCATAAAGGCGACGCCGGCGATGATGACCAGGCACATCCACACGCTGTAGTACAGCATGATAAAGAACACCGTGACGATGATGATGATCGTCATGAGCAGGTTGGGCAGCGACTGGCTGATCATCTGACGCAGTGTGTCGATGTCGTTGGTGTAGTGGCTCATGATATCGCCGCGCTGGTGCGTGTCGAAGTAGCGGATCGGCAGGTCCTGCATGCGGTTGAACATCATCTCGCGCAGCTTCTCGAGCGAGCCTTGTGTGACGATAGCCATGGCGCGGTTCCAGAAGAGCGAGGACAGGACGCCGACGCCGTAGATGCAGGCGAGGGTGGTCACGAGCTGTGCGATCTTGGGCTGCGCGGCTTCCCAATCGCCCGACTGCCACGATTCGCTAATAATTTGCAGGGCGCTCTGCAGGAAGGTCGCGCCGATGGAGTTGATGATGGCGCAGAGCACCACGCCGGCGACGACGAGGGGCAAAAGCACAGGATAGAAGCCAAAGAGCGTCTTGATGAGGCGCGACATGGTGCCGCCCTTGCGGTTGAGCGCGCGCTCGGCGGTCGTTGCCTTACTCATGGGCCTCGCCTCCTTCCTGGGTCTGAGCTTGCGTTGCGGATGCCTCGGTGTCGGCCTCGACGGCCCCTTCGCCCTCGGCGCTCATCTTGTTTTGCGAGGTGAAGGTCTCGCGGTAGATCTCGCTTGTCTTAAGCAGCTCGTCATGGTTGCCGATCTGCGCGATACGGCCGCCCTCCATGACGATGATGCGGTCTGCGTCCTGCACGGAGCTGATGCGCTGGGCGATGATGAGCTTGGTCGTGTTGGGCAGATAGCTTGCCAGCCCTGCGCGAATTTTTGCGTCGGTCTTGGTGTCGACGGCGCTGGTGGAGTCGTCCAGGATCAAGATCTTGGGGCGACGCAGCAGGGCGCGTGCAATGCACAGGCGCTGCTTCTGACCGCCCGAAACATTAGAGCCGCCCTGTTCGATCCAGGTGTCGTAGCCCTTGGGAAAACCGTCGACAAACTCGTCGGCGCAGGCCAGATGCGCCGCCTCGCGGACTTCCTCGTCGGTGGCGTTCGGGTCGCCCCAACGCAGGTTCTCGGCGATGGTGCCGCTAAACAGCACGTTTTTCTGCAGCACCATGGCGACCTGGTGACGCAGCGCGTCCAGGTCGTAGTCGCGCACGTCCACGCCGCCCACGCGCACAGCGCCTTCGGTGGTGTCGTACAGGCGGGCGATGAGATTAACGAGCGTGGACTTGGCCGAGCCGGTGCCGCCGATGATGCCGATGGTCTCGCCGCTCGTAATGTGCAGGTCGATATCGTCGAGCGCCTGGCGCTTCGCATGCTTGGAATACTTAAAGCTCACGTGGTCAAAGTCGATGGAACCGTCGGCAACCTCGAGCACGGGCTCGGCGGGATCGGCGATCGTGGGCTCGGCGGCCAGCACCTCGGCAATGCGGTGTGCCGATTCGTCGGCCATGGTCACCATGACAAAGATCATCGACAGCTGCATCAGGCTCATGAGAATCTGGAAACCATAGGTAAAGGTCGAGGAGAGCTGGCCCACGTCGAACAGCGTGCCCTGGCTCGTGATGATGAGCTTGGAGCCCAGGTAGATGATGACGACAAACGCGCCGTTGACGCAGATGTTCATCATGGGGTTGTTAAAGGCGAGCAGCTTCTCGGCGCGGGTGAAGTCCATCTGGACATCGCGCGCGGCGGCCGCGAACTTCTCCTTCTCAAAGTCTTCGCGTACGTAGCTCTTAACCACGCGCATGCCGGTGACGTTTTCCTCGACGGACTCGTTAAGGGCATCGTACTTGTGGAACACGCGCGAGAAGATGGGGCGCACCTTAAAGATGATAAAGAACAGCCCAAAGCCCAGCAGCGGAATGATGACCAGGTAGACCATGGCAACGCTGCCGCCCATGATAAATGCCATGGTAAAGGCGAAGATCAATACCAGCGGCGCGCGCACGGCGATACGGATGATCATCATAAAGGCCTGCTGCACGTTGTTGATGTCGGTGGTCAGGCGCGTGACGAGCGAGGAGCTCGAGAACTCATCGATGTTGGCAAAGCTGAACGTCTGGATTTTGTAGAACAGGTCGTGACGCAGGTTCTTGGCGAAGCCGCAGCTCGCATGGCTGCAGGTGACGCCTGCCGCGGCGCCAAAAGCAAGCGATGTCAGCGCGATGAGCACCAAAAGGCCCGCGGTGGGAAGCATCTCGGCTACGGTGGCGCCGTCTTTGATGGCGTCGATCAGGTTGGCGGTGATAAATGGAATCAGCATCTCGCAGAGCACCTCGCCAAGCACGAGCAACGGCGTGGCAACGGTGACTTTCATATAGTCGCGGATGCTGCCCATGAGGGTTTTAATCATCCAGTTCCTCCCAGGTTACACGGATTTTCTCGAGCATTTCGGCGAGCTGCTCGCGCTCGTCGTGGGTGAGGGCACTAAAGGCTTGCTCTCTAAAGCGAATGCGGGCCGCCTGGTCGATGCGGGCGTTTTCCCGGCCGGTTTCGGTCAGGCGAATGGTGAGCTGCCGTCGATCCTTGGGGTTACGGCTGCGCTCGATGAGGCCGTTGAGCTCGAGCTTGGACAGGATCTCGGAAAGCGACCCCGGCTTGAGGTCAAAGTGCATGCCGAGTTCCTGCTGCGACATCTCGCCGCCGGGTTGCTTGGCCAGCAGGCAGATGATGGGCGCCTTGCCGGACACGCCTCCGCCATGAAAATGCATGTAATGGCCGCAAAAGCCCAGGCCGCTCAGGATGCGCTTGGCGAGTTTGTCTTCGGCGCTGACCGCTTCGGGTATGTCTACCGGTTGCGACGGGTCACCGCCGGGCTCATGCGGAAGGACGAGTGGTTCAACACACATATCTAAGCTTCGCTCCTTTCTTTAGTTAGGTAGTTGAATTGTTTTGTGCCTAACCAATTTAGGAGCACGGTAAATAAATGTCAAGGTACCAAACTTATTATGTTCGAGCGGCACTTAGGGACGTTCCTTATGTGCCGGCATTTGGGGACACTCCTTGTGTCGACTAGTCATTTAAGAACGTCCCCAACGACTAACTTCCTCCTTCCCGTAACCTTTCCGCAACAATTCGTCCTCTGCGGTGCCAGCGCCCGTTCACAACGTCCCCTGCGCTACACTTAGTCGCACTGTGGCGCTGCCGCGCCGCGCCCGAAACAAGGGAGACCCTCATGAAGAATACTCAGCTGCTGCTGATTAACGATATGTGCGGCTACGGCAAGGTCGCGCTTTCCGCCATGCTGCCGGTGCTGTCGCACATGGGTTACCGTATCCACAATCTGCCGACGGCACTTGTGTCCGACACGCTCAACTACCCCAAGTTCTACATCCACGACACCACCGAGTACGTGCGTCAGAGTCTTGCCATCTGGGAGGAGCTCGGCTTTGAGTTCGACGCCATCTCGACCGGCTTTATCGTGACCGAGGAAGAGACGCGCATCATCTCGAACTTTTGCCACCGCCGCGCGCAAAAGGGCACCAAGGTGTTCGTCGATCCCATCATGGGCGACAACGGCAAGCTCTATGCCGGTGTGCCTGAGTCCACGATCGGTCTCATGAGGCACCTGCTCGAGTGCGCCGATTACGCGGTTCCCAATTACACTGAGGCCTGTCTGCTCACCGATACGCCTATTGCAGAGCAAATCACGCCCGATGAGGCCCGCGCCCTTGTGGACGCCGTGCGTGAGCTGGGTGCCAAGTCGGTGGTCATTACGAGCGCCGTAGTCAATGGCACGAACGCGGTTATCGGTTACGACCATGTGGCGGGGGAGTACTTTACGATTCCCTTTGAGCTCATTCCGGTCTATTTCCCGGGCACGGGCGACACGTTCTCGGCGGTGCTCGTCGGCCGCGTTATGGCAGGCTGGAGTCTGCAGCGCGCGACGTTCGATGCCATGCGTGTGGTGGCTGAGCTTATCGAGCGCAATGCCGACCAAGAGGACAAGTCGGCCGGCCTTCCCATCGAGGCCTGCCTGGACGTGATCGACCATGAGTAACATTGGCGAGGGCGGCGTCAAGCCTGCGGGCGAGAACAGGCCGCTCGGCGCGCCGCGTGGCAAGCGGCCGCGTATCCGCGTGAGCTGCGTGGACCAGCTGGGGACGTGCCGCTGCCACCACGGTCACAAGCCGGGCGACGTTTTTGACTTTGACCGCGATCGCGGCAAGATGTGCGCCATGGCCTGCCATGTGGGCTTTCCCTATATCGATATCCTGCGCTACGGCGGAACCGTGCCTGGCAACGAGCCTGGCATGGCAAAGTTCTGCTGCCCCGAGGTCGACACCCTCAACGTCTGGCTCGCCGAGATCGTCGACGAATAGGTGAGCGTGGATTTTCTCCCGTTTAGAGCGCACTTGAATGCTCAAAGTGGGAGAAAATCCACGCTCATTTTTCATGCGGGAGATTATCCACGCTCGTTTCGCGCCGAAGGCGTGGCCTGCGACCTCGCTTTCCTACAGCTGCTCGAGCATAGCGGCGCAACCGGCGAGCACGTCGCGGTAGGTGGCATCGAAATTGCCGGTGTACCAGGGATCGGCCACGTCGCCGGGGCGTCCGGTCCAATCGAGCAAGCGCGTAATCTTGCCGTCGGGGTCGTCGCCAAAGATGCGACGCAGGCCACGCGCGTTCTCAGCATCCATATAGACAATGTGGTCCCAGTTGCCATACTCTGCTCGACGCACCTGGCGGGCACGGTGCGCAACGACGGGAATCCCGACTTCGCGCAGCTTGGCGACCGTGCCATGATGCGGCGGGTTGCCGATCTCCTCAGTTGAGGTCGCTGCGGAATCGATGACAAACTCCGCCTCGCGCCCAGTGCGGCGCACGAGCTCGGTAAACACCGACTCAGCCATCGTCGAGCGGCAGATGTTCCCATGGCAGATAAACAGTACACGTTGCATATGCGGTTTCCTTTCGATCGCCATCATCGAGTTCGAGTATCGCATCTGCGCTTACGCCCTCGCCCGCTTGCGCTCCCAGCGAGCCAGCTTAATCGTCACCAGCGTAAGCGCCCAGGCCACAAGCGAGAACGCGGCACCAACCGCGCCAACGTAGGCAATGCCAACGCTGCTCACCACGGCGCCGCCCACTGCGGTGCCAAACGAGATGCCGACGTTAAACGCCATGGGCTCAACCGAACTTGCGAGTACCATCGACTTGGGATGGCGGCTGCGTGCCACGTCCATAAAGTGCGTGATGCACGACACCGAGAACAGGTACATGAGCAGCGCCAAGCTAAAGACAAAGACCAGCGCGAGCGGCATGGTGCCGCTCACAGCAAACAGCCCGAGTAACGCCGCAGCCTGCAACACAAACGTCACAAGCAGCGCCTTCATGCCAAAGCGTGCATCGATCCATCCGCCCAGGATGTTCGAGATCAGGCAGAACACGCCGTAGGCCATAAGCGTGGTGCTCGCCTGAACGGTGCCCATACCCAGCACCTGCTCAAGATAAGGCGTCACGTAGCCGTAGAACACATAGACCGAGCCTACGCCAAACAAAAAGATGAGCATGCCGGTGATGATGCTCGGCTCGCGCAGCAGACCCGCCTGCTCGCGAAAGGTGGCAGGCTCGTCGGTTTGCCCAGCGCGCGGCATAAACGCCACGAGCGCTCCGCAGATCAGAACGGCAAAGGTCAGCGTGCCGTACATGGCCACGTGCCAGTCGAGCGTGTCGGCCACGAACTTGCCAATCGAAGTGACAAAGACCATTGCCACGGAAAACGCACCATATACCACCGAGATGGCAAGCGAAGTTTGCTGCGGGGACAGCAGCTCGGGGATGTACGTCACGCCCACGGCGAGCAGTGCGCCCGAGACAGAGCCCAGGATAATGCGCGAGATAAACAGTACCTGGAAGTTGGGCGCCAACGCCATGACCAGGTTGCCGAGCACAAAGACAATGCTGTAGCACACGAGCAGCTGGTAGCGGCGGAACCGCCCCGTGCTGAGCGCGAGCACCGGCGTGGCGATGGCGTAGACCAGCGCGAACACGCTGATGAGCTGACCCGCGGTGGCAAGCGATATGCCGAGTTCCGTTGCCAAGTCGCTTTCGATACCGATGACCACGAACTCGGTGCAGCCGAGCGAGAATCCCAACAGCACGAGCAGCGCCAGGCAGAGCTTGGTGCGCGCGGGGGAGAGTGCGGCGGCGGTTGACTTACTTTTAGGCGTGGTTGCGGCGGTCAAGGTTGTCACTCCAATGTCGCATGAATAAGCGGGATTCAATCCCTGCAACTCTAACAGAATGTGTCAGGTGCCTGCCTCCTTTGTCGCAGGTTGCGCTTGCCTGTATAGTCGCAATACAGGTGAAGATGGTCTCAGGTACATCGCGGGCGACAGGAGATCCCATGGGTATGCACACGACAAAGGTTGCAGTGGGCGAGGGCAAGTTTACGCTCGAGGCCCAGCTGACGGTGACGCCGCGAGGCATGGCGGTCTACGCCTGCTCGCCGGAGTTCGCGCACCTGGGCGCCACGGCGCAGGCCATTCCTCGCCCCGAGCCCGGCCGTACGGCGACGGTGAGCATCCTGGCCGTTCCGTGCCATCGAGATGAGATCCCGGCGCACGATATCGCGGCGGCGCTGGCCACGCGCTTTGGCGTGCCGGTAGTTGCAAGCACGGGCTTTCATGTGGAGCATGCGACTGCGGACGATCTGCAGCGCGTGCTCGCTACCACCAAGGAGCTCATCGCCGCGCTCGAGGAGGCCGCCGCGCGCATCCTGCGCGCCGGCTGGGATGAGGGCGGTGCAGGCGCCGAGGTCGTGGCGGTCGATGCCGCGACCGGCGAGGCGCTTGGCCCTGTCGATCGCATCGAGGCACATGCCGGCGAGGGCATCCTGCATCAGGCATTTCTGACGCTTCTGGTCGAGGGCCAGGGCGAGGACGCGCGCCTGCTGCTCTGCCGCCGCAGTCCGCTCAAGCGCCTGTGGGGCGGGGTGCTGGCCGATAGCTGCGCCGGCCATCCGCTCCCCGGGGAAGACGTCGCGGCCGCCACGGCGCGTCGCATCAACGAAGAGCTTGGCATTGCGCGCGAGCCCGACCAGCTCAAGCACCTCGGTCACGTGGTGTATCGCGAGGATCACGGCGACGGCCGCTGCGAGTGCGAATGGTGCGAGGTGTTCGCAGCCCATGTTGAGCCGGGCGAGCTGCATATCAACCAAGAGGAGATCTCGGAGGTGCGTCGCGTGGCCCCGTCCGAGCTCAAAGGCTACCTGCAGGGTCACCCCGAGCAGCTGGCCCCCTGGCTCCGCGAGGCACTCAGCGACCCATCCATCCGTACGGCCCTCGCTATGTAACAAAGGTACAGTCCCTTTGCCATATCCAAACCGTCACAACATTCGATGAAAATCTTGAAATCGAGGAAAAGCGTCGAATGTTGTGACGGTTTTTGCCCAGAGGATCGCTTCTCATCCAAAAATCCCGCTTGACTGTATTGCCGCAACACAGCGCAACGTAAGGGGTGTCCGATAACGGGCGCCCCTTTTTAAGTGGCAACGTGGCTGCGAATCCGGAGCGCCCCCAACAAGAAAGGTGGGGAGATGGAAGCGGAAAAGAAGGCGTTTAAGATCACCAAGCGCGAAATTGGCTTTGTGCTGGGTATCGTTGTCTTTTTGCTAGTGAAGTTTCTTCCTTTGGCGGAGCTGAGCTCGACGGTCGAGCTTACGGTCGGCGGTCAGACCTGTCTGGCGTTGACGCTCGCCACGGTGGTGTTCTGGGCGTGTGGCGTGGCACAGCCGGGCTTTGTGGGCCTGCTCTATTGCGCGCTGCTCGTTCTGTTCAAGGTGTGCGTGGACGACACGGGCGCCGCGAGCATCTCGGCGACGGTCGCCTCCACGTTTAGCTCGTGGACCAAGGCCACCATGTGGCTCGTCATCGGCGCCTACCTCATCGCCAGCGCGGTCAAGGAGTCGGGCCTGGGCGAGCGCATCGCCTATGCGTTTATGCTCAAGTTCGTGCGCGACGCCAAGTCGCTCATCATCTCGATCTTCGCGCTCACCTTTGTGCTGTCGCTGCTGATCCCGCATCCGTTCCCCCGCGCCTTCCTCATCCTCGCCGTCGTCTCGGTTATCGCCGAGTCCGCCGGCTACGGTGACGACGACCGCGGCAAGCTCGGCTTCCTCGTGTTTGCCGCTGCCGCCCCGGGCTCCATGTTCTTCCTGACGGGCGACTCCACGCTCAACCCGCTCGTTGCGCAGTACAGCGCCGAGGCCGGCGGCATGAGCCCGTCCTTCGTCGACTGGTTCCTGTACATGAGCGTGCCCATGCTGGTCGCGCTGCTGTGCACCCTGTTCCTGGGCCTCTTCCTCTTTAAGCCCAGCAAGGAGCTCGTCTACGATCGCGAGCAGATCGTGGCCAAGCAGGCCGCGCTCGGCAAGCTCTCCGTCAAGGAGATCCGCACCATCGTGTGGCTTGTCATCGCCATTGCGCTGTGGCTCACCGTCTCGGGCGACTACATCGGCTGGGTCACCCTGGCCATCGGCGTCTGCCTCGCCATGCCCGTCATCGGCGAGGTCCTCACCCCCGCCAGCTGGAATGCTGTCGACATCAAGTCCCTCATGTTCCTGACGGCCGCCATGGCCGTAGGCTCTGTGGGCGGTGCCACCGGCATGAACGCCTGGATCGCCGACGTCGTGCTTCCCAGCTCCGTGCCCGAGAACATCTTCCTGTTCGCCCTGCTTGTCGCCGCGCTCTCCATGATCATCCACATGTTCATGGGCTCGGTCATGGCCGTACTCGGCGTGTGCGTGCCGGCGTTCATCAGCTTCGCGGCCGGCTCCAGCGTGAGCCCGCTCGCCGTGGCACTCATCGTCTTCACGTCCATCAACATCCACTACATCCTGCCGTTCCATAACCTGCCGATCCTTATCGGCGAGGGCAAGGACGCCGGCGGCTACACCTCCAAAGAAGCCATGCGCATGGGCATTCCCCTCACCGCGGTCGTCTTTATCGTCGTGCTGGTCGAGGCCGCCTGGTTCCATCTCTTTGGCCTGATGTAAGCGGCCGAGCGCTTGGGCTGTAAACAGCCGAGTGCTTGAACCGCGAGTTGCCAAGCGCTCCATCTATAAGCGCTGCGGTCCCATTACGTTACCCAGCCCGGCGGTACACCGCCGCTGGGCACTCTCCCGAAAGGAGCAACACCCATGTCCGTCAACGATGCTTCCCAGATTCACGATCTGCGTTCTGCACTCGACTTTTTGCGCGAGATGCCCGGCCAGCTGCTCGAGACCGACACCCAGGTCGATCCGGACGCCGAGGTCTCGGGCGTCTATCGCCACGTCGGTGCCGGCGGCACCGTTATGCGTCCGACCAAAGAGGGTCCGGCGATGGTCTTCAACAACGTCAAGGGCTTTGACGATGCCAAGGTCTGCATCGGCATGCTTGCCAGCCGCAAGCGCGTTGCCGCCCTGCTCGACCTGGACGAGGAGCACCTGGGCCTCGAAATCGGCAAGCGCTTCGAGAACCTGATCGCGCCCGAGCGGATCGCCGAGGGTGCGCACGTCGACTGCCAGGAGGTCGTGTACAAGGCGACCGACGAGGGCTTTGACCTGCGCAAGATCGTTCCCGCTCCTACCAACACGCCCGTCGACGGCGGCCCCTACATCACCATGGGCCTCGCCTACGGCACGAGCCCCGACGGCTCCCAGTCCGACGTGACCATCCACCGCTTCTCCTGCGTCGACAAGGACAAGCTCGCCATGTGGATCACCCCGGGCAGCCGTCACCTTGGCGCCTTCTTTGACGAGTACTGCCAGCGCGGCGAGGACATGCCCATTTCCATCTCCATCGGCCTGGACCCCGCTGTGTACATGTGCTGCGGCTTCGAGGCTCCCACCACGCCGCTCGGCTTCAACGAGCTGCAAATTGCCGGCGCCCTGCGCGGCCACGCTGTCGAGCTTGCCGACTGCGTCACCGTTCCGCAGAAGTGCATTGCCAATGCCGAGTATGTGCTCGAGGGCTACCTCATGCACGACGAGACCATCAACGAGGACGTCAACGGCCACGGCTACGCCATGCCCGAGTTCCCCGGCTACACCGGCGGCGCCAAGGTCTGCCCGGTGATCAAGATCACCGCCGTCACCACGCGCGTCAATCCCATCATGGAGAGCTGCATCGGCCCTTCGCACGAGCACGTGTCCATGGCCGGTATCCCCACCGAGGCTTCCATCTACAAGATGGTCGAGACCGCTATCCCGGGCCGCCTGCTCAACGTCCACGCTGCCCCCTGCGGCGGCGGCAAGTTCGTTGCCATCATGCAGTTTAAGAAGTCGAGCAAAAATGACGAGGGCCGTCAGCGCAACGCCGCCATGCTCGCCTTCTCGGCATTCTCCGAGCTCAAGCACGTCATCCTTGTTGACGAGGATGTCGATATCTTCGATATGAGCGACGTGATGTGGGCCATGACCACGCGCTTCCAGGCCGACGTGGACCTCATCACCATCCCCGGCTGCCACTGCCACGTGCTCGACCCGTCCAACGATCCCGCGTTCGACCCCACGATCCGCGAGCATGGCATCGCCTGCAAGGCCATCTTCGACTGCACGGTCCCGTTCGACCTCAAGAAGAACTTCATCCGCTCGCAGTTCATGGAGATCGACCGTGACAAGTGGGCCAAGGAGATTGCTTTCTAGTAAGTAACCCTACCGAGTAACTAAGTAAGGAGTTGTCATGCCTGAGTCTTCTGTCCGTCCCCGTCGCATTGTCGTTGGCGTATCTGGTGCCAGCGGCGCTGCGCTGGGCCTCGAGTGTCTCAAATGCCTGCGCCAGGCCGGCGCCGAATCGGCGCTTGTCGTCACGCGCGGGGGAGAGATCACCATCGAGCAGGAGCTCGGCATGACGCTCGACGAGTTTGCCACGCATGCCGATGTGGTCTACGACAACAAGAACATCGGCGCCGCCATTGCAAGCGGCACCTATCCGGTCGATGGCATGATCGTGGCGCCCTGCTCCATGAAGACGCTTGCCGGCATCGCGAGTGGTTACAGCGAAAACCTGTTGCTGCGTGCGGCCGACGTGCAGATGAAAGAGCAACGCCGCCTGGTACTCATGGTGCGCGAGACGCCCTTCAGTGCGATCCATGTCGACAACATGGCGCGCCTGGCGCGTGTGCCGGGTGTCATGCTCATGCCGCCCATGCTCACGTTTTACAACGGCCCCGCCACGCTCGACGATGCGGTGCATCACATCGCCGCCAAGGCGCTCGAGGCCGTCGGCGTGTCATGTGCAAACTATAAGCGCTGGTCATAGGCGCATTTAGGGTAGGATACGAGGAGTGTTTGAGCCCGCTGCCCCTGTGGGCGGCGGGCTTTTCGCGTCAAAGGATGTGTCGGGAGGACCTATGCAGACGGGTATGTATGCGATTAGCGAGATGGCGAGCTTGTTTAACGTTTCGCGTCAAACGCTCATCTACTACGACAAGATCGGCCTGTTTAAGCCCGCCGTGGTTAACGAAAAAGGCTACCGTTTCTATTCGCCCACGCAGATCCCGCTCATGCGTCTGATCTGCATGCTGCGCGACCTAGGGCTCGAACTCGACGAGATTGACCGCCTGACCTCGACGTTCGACATTGGCGAGATGACCGATCACCTGCGCTCGCGGGTTCAGGCGCTCGATGGGCAGATTGCCGGGCTCAAAGCCGAGCGTGCGAGCGTGCAGGAGCGACTGAGCTTTTACGACGAGGCGGTTTATTGGCGCGAGCGCGAGGGCAAACCGGAGCTCAAGCAGTTCGAGCGCCGCTTCGTGGTCTTTGAGGAGTTCCCGGCCGATATCGAGCGCGGCCGTTCGATGCTGCACCCCACGCTCATGCGCGCGATTCTGCGCATGCGTGCGCTCACGGGCACGCGCCCCATGCGCGGCTGGGGCGCCATGCTGCGTCGCGAGGCGCTGCATTCCGACGACCCCATCGCCGGTGCCGGCTCCTTTGCCGTGCTGCCGCGCGGTGCCGAGGAGCTGCTGCCGAGCGATCCTGCCGAGCTGGCAGAGATTGGCGTCGAGGTGTTGCCCGAGGGCACATACCTGTGCATGAGCCGCTGGGGCATGCCGTACGAACCCGAGGGCATTCGTGCCATCGTGGCCTGCATGGACGAGCACGCACTCCAGCCCATCGGCGATGCCTTCGATTTTTGCTACCTCGATACCACCAGCTACGACGAGTCCCACCAAGAGGACTTCTGCTGCATCCAAATCCCCGTAGCCCTCCAGATGTGACAAGAGGACAGTCCCTTTGTCACATTCGTGGTGTGGCTGCTGCCCAAACCGTCACAACATTCGATGAAAATCTCGAAAACGAGGAAAAGCGTCGAATGTTGTGACGCTTTTCCTGTCTGTGCCGGCGAGCTCCCGTGTCATCTGGGGGTATAAGGCTAGCAAGTGTTTATTTGCGAGGCCAAGGGGGCGCCCCGTATGGATATCGATAACTTTGAATGGTGGTATAGCGAGGGCGAGGCTCCGGACGAGGAGTGGGACGAGCCCGCGCCGCGTGGCGTGTCGAGCGACGAGGACGAGAGCGGCAACGATGTCGTCGAGACGGACGCCGCTTCCGACTCCGCCGAGCCCCTGACCTTTGAACAGGCTTGGGCCCAGGCCGAGGCCGACGAGGCAAAGGCCGATGCCACGGCCACGCTCGGTGAGCCGGCCGATATGTCCATCTCGCCGGCAAAGACCCCGCAACCTCGCCATAACATCGACCCCGACAGCACGGCATCCTTCAGCATTCTCGACGTGCCCTCGCAGGGTGCTCAGGCGCCCGCGCCCACGCGTCGCCCCAATCTGTCTCGCGAGGAAGATGCGGGACGTCGCTCGCCGCTCGGCCCCATTCTCATCGCCTTTATGGCCGGCGTCATCGCTTGCTCGGCGATCGGAAATGTCTGGAGTCACGTGGAGCAACAGCGCAAAGACGCCGCCAAGGTCGAGATGTCCGTCGAACAATCGCTCAGCCGCACGCGCTCGGTGCATGTGTCGGTCGAGGTTAAGGACGGCGCGACGTGGGATACCGCGCGCGGCGATAGCCAAATGCTCGTCCATATCGTGGGCCGCACACTCAAGGGACAAGCAATCGACGAGTATCAATACGTCAATTCCGAAGGTGACGGCATCGAGCTCAAGCCCGGCGACTACGAGCTCACGGTCGATGAGCCGCCCGTCGCCACCGACGGCACGCGTTACCGTGCCTCAAAGCGCATGGTTCCGGTGAGTTTTAATTCACAGGCGCCCGATACGGTCGATAGCACGCCGCAGGGCGGGTTTGACCTTTACGCTATTGCTCAATAACTGCACCTGTCGCTCAACCCCGCCGCCAAGAGTGGGACAATAGCCCTCGACACTGTTGTTTACTTTTGGAGGAAGTAGCATGTCCACCGTCACTACCATCAAGCGCGGCGGCCTCACCGCGGCCATCGATTCCATGGGTGCCCAGCTCACGAGCCTTGCCCTCAACGGCAACGAGTATCTGTGGCAGGGCGACCCCGCCTTTTGGGGCAAGCATGCGCCCATTCTGTTCCCCATTGTGGGCTCGCTGCGCAACAACACGGCGACGTCTGCGGCCGGCACCTGCGAGATGCCGCGCCACGGACTCGCGCGCATCGTCGAACACAAGCTGGTCGAGGTTTCGGAGGACGGCTCCTCGGTAACGTACGAGATCACCGACACGCCCGAGTCGCTCAAGGCGTTCCCGTTCCACTTTAAGCTCAGCATGACCTATGCCTTGACCGGCGACGCCACCCTCACGCAGACCTTTGCCGTCACCAACACCGGCGACGTGGACCTGCCGTTCTCGGTGGGCGGCCACCCCGCGTTTAACGTACCGGCTCCCGGTGCCGAGGACGAGGCGTTCGAGGATTACGAGCTGGCGTTTACCGAGGCTTGGACTAACGAGGCCCCCGTCATCACGCCCGACGGTCTTATGACGTTCGAGGGTAGTTACAAGGCTCCCGATAACTCGGACGTGCTGCCCATCGCGCACCGCAGTTTCGATAACGATGCCATCATGTTCACCGATACTCCGGGCTCTACGCTCACGCTGCGCGGTCGCAAGTCGGGCCACGGCGTCAAGATCGACTTTGAGGGCTTTAAGTACATCGGCGTGTGGTCTGCCGCCAACGACGCTCCGTTTGTGGCGCTCGAGCCCTGGACCGGCCACACCACCATGGACACCGAGGACGATGTCTTTGAGCACAAGGTCAATACCATTACGCTGGCGCCGGGCGAGACGGACGTCCGCAGCTTTAGCGTCACCTTGCTCTAGAGGTTCCGCCGTTCTGACGAACGGTGGACCGGTCGACGCTGCGCGCCACCCAGAGCGACAATTTGCCATTCAAAAGGCACGGCATGACCAGACGGTCTATGCCTTGCCTTTTTCATGCCAACTTGTTCGCTCTGGGCGGCGCTCGCTGGCATTGCCAAAACATCGACGTTCCCAATGACTACCGTGTGTCTATTAATTTTTCGAGCTTGTGCTGCGCTGCTGGTCGCTGGCGTATATCCTGTTAAGTCGTCAGCATACGATTCAACAGGGAAGGCAGATTATGCATTCTCCCCATCAACGCGACGCGCATCCACAGCTGGTGTGCAGCCGTCGCATCTTTTTGGGTAGCGCTCTCGCTGCGAGCGCTTCCGTCGTCGCCGGCGCGCTCGCCGGCTGTCAGCGTCCGTCCACGCTCAAGGTGGTTCAGCCCACGACGGGCGGCGGTCGCGACGACCTGTCCGATTCCGTTATCGGCAAGGACAAGATCCGCATCGGTATGGAGGCAGCCTACGCCCCGTACAACTGGCAGGTCTCCGAGGCCAGCGAGTACACCATCCCCATCGACAACGTGCGGGGCGCCTATGCCGACGGCTACGACGTGCAGATCGCCAAGATCGTCTGCAAGGCCCTCGGTGGCGAGCCCGTCGCCGTCAAGCAGAGCTTTTCGGGCCTTATCGATTCGCTTAACAACGGCCAGATCGACCTCATCATCGCCGGCATGAGCGCCACGCCCGAGCGCGAGGAGTCCGTCGGCTTTTCCAAGCCGTATTTTATCGGCTATTTTGGCCTGTTCGTAAAAGAGGGCTCGCCCTACCAAAACGCGACCAAGCTCAGCGACTTTAGCGGCGCCACGGTGCTCGGCCAAAAGGACACGATGCTCGACACCGTCATCGACGAGATTCCGGGCGTCGTCCACAAAAATCCGGTCGATTCGGTACCCACGGTGTTCTCGAACCTGCTGCAGGGCACTTGTGACGCCGTGACCTACAACACCGAAAACGAGAAGGGCTATATGGCCCAAAACCCGGGCATCGTGCCCATTCGCTTTGCGGAGGGCGAGGGCTTTAAGCAGGAGGTTACGACAAACGTCGGCTGCCGCAAGGGTTCGGACAAGCTGCTCAAACTTATCGATAAGACGCTCAAGGGCATCAGCCAGGAGGAGCGCGACCAGATGTGGGACGCGTGCCTCGACCGTCAGCCGGCATAGGGAGGCAGCATGAAAGCTATCAATCGTCTGGCCTCCTTTATCAAGGCCGACCACCGTTATGTGTATCTGGGCACGAGCGCTATCGCGGCGCTCGGTCTGGCGTTTAGCCAGCGCAACCCAACGCCGCTGAGCTTCTTGGCGCCCACGGGCGTGTTCCAGGATTGTCTCTGGGCGATTCTGTGGGCCTGGATCGTCGTATCGGTGGCAGCGCTCGTCACCAAGCTTATGCACTGGAACGACTATCGCGAAACGTCGCCGTTCGCATCCGAGCGTTGCCGTCGCGGCGCGCGCCTGGGCAGCTATGTCGTGGTTGCCATCGCGGCGATCTTCTTTATCGACCGCTGCGTCATGTCGTTTGTCGACCTGGTGCAGGTGAGCATTGTCTCGGACTCCAATCCCAGCGACTTTCTGTCGAGCTTGGTCTACATGACCTACAAGAGCGGCGACTTCTTTATCCGCGGTATCGAGATCACCATCGCGCTTGCCACCTTCGGCACCGTCATCGCCTTCTTCTTGGCGCTGCTCTTTGTGTTCTTGCGCACCCAGACCTTCGATCGCGTCGACAACGACCTGGTGCGCTTCTTTAAGAGCATTGGCCGAGGCTTTGCGACCGTCTATTCCACCGTCGTGCGCGGCACGCCCATGATGGTCCAGGGCCTGCTCATCTATTACGCGGGCTTTACCGTTCTGCGCGGCATGGGCTTCGAGACCGCCCAGGCCAACCAGATCTGGAGTACCTTCACCGCCGGCCTCGTCACCATCTCGCTCAACTCCACCGCCTACATGATGGAGGTCCTGCGCGGCGGCATCGAGTCCATCGATCCCGGCCAGGCCGAGGCAGCGCGCTCGCTGGGCCTGTCGCAGTGGCAGGCTATGCGCAAGGTCGTGTTCCCCCAGGGTATTAAAAACGCGATCCCGGCGCTCACCAACGAGCTCATCATCAACATCAAGGATTCGTCGGTGCTCTCGGTCATCGGCGTGTTCGACCTCATGTACGCTACTACCACGGTCGCCGGCGTGTACTACCGCCAGATGGAGGTCTACTGCGTGGCGCTCGTGGTCTACCTGATCCTGACGCTCGTGGCGAGCCGCCTGCTCGAGGCCTTTGGCAAAAAGCTCGGCGCCGAGGCTCCTGCCACGCTGCCCAGCTCTAACTAGGCTTAAGACGAGGAGAATCATCATGGCAGATACCGCCACTACCGGCACCGCGGCCGCCGCACAAACTAAAGAGTCACTCATCCGCGTCGAGGGCCTGCGCAAGAGCTTCGGCTCGCTCGAGGTGCTCAAGGGTATCGACTTGTCCGTCAATCCCGGCGAGGTCGTCACCATCATCGGTGCTTCGGGTTCGGGCAAATCGACCTTTCTGCGCTGCCTCAACCTGCTCGAGACCCCGGACGCGGGCCACATCTGGTTCCACGGCCAGGACCTTACGGCCGAGCGCTGCAATATCAATAAACTCCGCGAGGACATCGGCATGGTGTTCCAGGGCTTTAACCTGTTCAACAACATGGATGTGCTCGACAACTGCACGCTCGCGCCCGTCACGCTCAAAAAGATGAGCAAGGCCGAGGCCGAGAAGGTCGCGATGGAGCATCTGGCGAGCGTGGGACTCGAAAAGTTCGCGCACGCCGCCGTGGGTCGCCTGTCCGGTGGCCAAAAGCAGCGCGTGGCCATCGCTCGCGCCCTGTGCATGAGTCCGCAGATCATGCTGTTCGACGAGCCGACTTCGGCACTCGACCCCGAGATCGTGGGCGAGGTGCTCGAGGTCATGCGCAAGCTCGCGGCCGACGGCATGACCATGGTTGTCGTCACGCACGAGATGGCCTTTGCCCGCACGGTGTCCGACCGCGTGGTCTTTATGGACAAGGGCGTGGTGCTCGAGGACGCCGCGCCGGCCGAGCTCTTTGGCAACCCCAAACATCAGCGCACTCGCGAGTTCCTCTCTCGCTATCTCGAGGACAAATAACCGGCGCAAACGCCTACGTTGCAGGGCCGCTCCCGTGGGGCGGCCTTTGTCGTCACAATCGAAAGGATGTCATGGCCGAGGTTTGGCGCTTCTTTGCGCATGAGGACGATTTTGCCGATATAGACGAGGTCGGCGCGTGCGAGCGCTTGGGCCGCGTGCTGTCGTTTCCGACCATTTCGAGCATGGATGCCGAGGCGGTGGACTGGCAGCCCTTCGATGACCTGCGCGCCTATATGCAGCAGGCCTGGCCGCGCGTGTTCGCGGCGGGCGAGGTCGAGCTTGTCGACCATTCGCTGTTGGTGACGCTTGACGGTTCCGACCCCGCCCTCAAACCCGTCATGCTCATGGGCCACATGGACGTGGTCCCCGTGGTGCCGGG
>UQNB01000002.1 GCA_900542235.1 uncultured Collinsella sp. | reverse complement strand
TATCTTACGCGGTTCTAACGAACCGCGTTTTTTGTTGACGCTGCGCGAGCCCCGGGCACCCCATCTTGCCCCTCAATCGTCGGTCGCGTACATAGAGTACGCTTCCCTCCTCTTTCGCGGCAACCTGGGGCACCCGGAGCCCGCTCGCTGCCGTGGCCGGGGAAGTGGGTCTTCCGTTCTTTTCACTAATCGATTGATTCGCCACAGGAGGCTCGAGCCCGAGAGGGAGCGAGCGTTTTGGGGCGTGGCTGTGACGTTTGCCGCGAATGTCCGCTTTGGGCGTATCATCGTGGGCATCTCGCAAAACCTCGTTGCAAGGGAGACTCATCCCATGGCTACAGAAAAGTCCTCGTCGCGCCCATGGATGTCCGATGCCGCGATCTATCAGATCTACCCGCGCTCGTTTAAGGATTCGACTGGTTCGGGTCTGGGCGATATCGCGGGCATTACCCAGCAGATGGACTATCTTGAGCGGCTGGGTATCGAGGCCATCTGGCTGAGCCCGTTTTACCCATCGCCTCTCGTCGATGGCGGCTATGATGTGGCGGGCTACTGCGATGTCGACCCACGTCTCGGGTCGCTTGACGACTTCGATGACATGATCGCTGCGGCTCACGCGCACGGCATCAAGGTCATCGTCGACATCGTGCCCAACCATTCGTCCAACCAGCACCCCTGGTTCAAAGCCGCTCTTGCCGCCGGCCCCGGATCACCCGAGCGCGCCCGTTATATCTTCCGCGATGGTCGCGGCGAGCACGGCGAGCTGCCTCCCACCAATTGGAATGCCAACTTTGGCGGCCCCGCCTGGACGCGCGTCGCGGACGGTCAGTGGTATCTGCACATGTTCACGCCCGAGCAGCCGGACTTTGACTGGTCGTGTCCCGAGGTTCATGCGTTCTTTTGCGACGTCCTGGCGTTTTGGAGCGATCGAGGCGTCGATGGCTTTCGCATTGATGTGGCGCACGGTCTCGCCAAGGATCTCGACCGCGATGACCTCGACCGGTGGCATCTCGCCGAGGGCGATGACATGGTTGAGGACGGCACCCATCCGCTGTGGGACCGCAACGAGGTCCATGAGATCTATCGCGAGTGGCGCCGCGTGTTCGACCGTTATGATCCGCCGCGCAGCGCCGTTGCCGAGGCGTGGGTTCTGCCCGAGCGCCAGTATCTCTACGCACGCCCCAGCGAGCTTGGCCAGACATTCAACTTTGAGTTCGCCAAGGCCACTTGGACCTATGATGACATGCACGCTGCAATCGAGAAGGGCTTGAAGGCGGCCATCGAATCCGATTCCGCCTCGACCTGGGTACTCTCCAACCACGACGTGCCGCGCGTGGCGACACGCTATGCCCTGCCGCAAATCAAGGCGACGCGCTACCATCAGATTGCGCTCGACTGGCTCTTACGCGACGGGTCGTCTTATGACGAGGACCGTGAACTCGGCGAGCGCCGCGCGCGGGCGGCCCTTTTGCTCGAGCTGGCGCTTCCGGGCTCGGCATACGTGTATCAGGGTGAGGAGCTCGGCCTTTTTGAGGTGGCTGACATTCCGTGGGCTGCACTCGAAGATCCTACTGCGACCAATACGCACGGACCGAAGCGCGAGAAGGGGCGCGACGGCTGCCGTGTGCCCCTGCCGTGGGTGGCGGCGGACGATCCCGCGCAGGGCGGATCGTTTGGGTTTTCACCGGCGGACGCCGATGCGGCGCCCCATCTGCCGCAGCCTGCATGGTTTTCCGATTACGCTGCCGATAGGGAAGAAGCGGACCCGACATCGATGCTTGCGCTCTATCGTGACGCCCTCTGGCTGCGGCGCAAGCTGCGCGGGTGCGCCAACGATCTCGCGTGGCTCGATCTTGACGGGCGCACCGGCCTTGCGGATGGTGCCGAGGGCGCTGAGGGCGGCGTCATCGCCTATCGCCGCGACAACGGCTGGGCGTGTGTGACGAACTTCGGTGCAGCACCCGTGGAGCTGCCGGCGGGCAGGGTCCTGCTCACCTCATCACCGCTTGCAGACGGCAGGCTCGCGCAGGACAGTTCTGCCTGGATCATGCTCGCTGAGTTGTAGGGGCCTCTTGCGGCGAGTTTGCGTTTGCCTGCGCTTTCCGTGGTGGCTGATGTCTTCGCGAGGTTCGCGAGGGCGTCGCAAAACTTTTCAAAAAAAGTTCTTGCATTTGGGTGGATTATCCCGTATATTAAATCCTCGCAGGCGGACATGGCTCAGTTGGTAGAGCACAACCTTGCCAAGGTTGGGGTCGCGGGTTCGAGCCCCGTTGTCCGCTCCATTTGGGCGTTTAGCTCAGGGGGAGAGCGCTTCCCTGACACGGAAGAGGTCAGAAGTTCAAATCTTCTAACGCCCACCAAATGTTCGCAGCTCAGAGGCTTAGCCTCTGAGCTGTTTTGTTTTGGTCGCCAAATCGCCGGCAAAAGGTACCTCGCTTCATGAAAGAGCGGTTCTGAACGTCAGTTTAGCCTTGTCATCTCAATCGAGTGGGGGTTGACCATTTTGAACATAACCGTGCATCTCGTTGACGTTTCTGCGATCGATCCCGGCGAGACCGTTGATATGGCATCAATCGCGGGACGTTATGCCTCGCGTGCCTCCAATGGAGATCTCCCCATTGCGTCTCGGAGGGAAGCTGCGGGCGTGGGTCTGCTGCTTCGCGACGCCCTGGGTGTCTTCGACGACACCCAGCTTGCGCGTTCTGCTTTCGGCAAGATCGAGCTTGCGGATGGGGAGGCCCCCTCTATTTCCATTTCACATGGCGGAAGCGTGGCCGTCCTCGCTGTTTCCGATGTTGCTCGGTCGGTCGGAGGACCTATTGGCGTGGATATCGAGGCGGTCGATGAGATTGTACCTATTGCGGTTGAGCGTATGGCGAGCTCAAGGGAACGGGCGTGGATTGACGCTGCGGCAGATTCGCAGGAACGCGCCTTTCGGCTGTGTCGGGTTTGGACGCGTATCGAAGCCGTCCTGAAGGCGGAGGGGTCCGGCTTTTCAATCGATCCCCGCAAAGACGGGTTGCCGAGCGGATGGTTTACTTCCTCGGTGGTGTTTGGCCAGTGTGTCATCTCTTGTGCAGCGCGTTCTATGCCCCATATCGCCATTGAGGAGCATGCCTTTCGGGTAGCATAGTAGCCAATCGCCAACAGGGGAGGCCTTCTATGTCACTGAACGCTAAAAACGATATTGCTTCGCGGATCGAAGGCGCCGTCTTTGAACTTATGGCGACAACGCCTGTGCAATCGATTAAGGTCACCGACGTACTCCGTCTTGCCCATACATCAAAATCAACCTTCTATCGTTGCTACCGCTCTGTCGATGATGTGGTCAAGCGCTTTGAAGATGAGCTGCTCCAGAACATGCAAGACATTAACGACGTTGCCCTTGAGGCTCGTTTTGGTGATGCGCAGCTTGATCCCACGCCCACGATGATCAAGCGCATGGAAATCCTCAAGGCCAATCGCTCGAAAGTCCTGGCGCTTAACAGCGATAACGGTGATCCCGTGTTTGCACACAAGGCAACGATCTTCATGCATGACTATTTTCGCGATCGTTTGCGGTCGACGTTTTCGGATGAGACGGACCTCGATCTGTATCTTGCTTTTGCGCTTGCGGGCCACCATAACCTCATCCAGTATTGGCTCGAAGTCCGGCCTGACCTTGAGGCACGAACCGTTGCCGCCGCGCTCAATCGCATGTTCTACGCACCGCTCTTTGTCGACGATGCATCGCGCCATTGGCATCCGCGGATCCCTGATTTCGATAATACGCTCGGATGAACGGTCGCTATTTACGGGTAAATGGTTAGATTCATGGCGGTGTCATAATGATTTGCCGAATCCTTGCATTATTGATAAGACCATTTACCTGCTATTTGGAACGCTTTTGCCCTATGGGTCTCAAATGATGGGACACATAGGGCCTTTTTGTCCCATACGTCCTGTCTTGCCCCTCATAAACTAAAGCTACGTTCAAAAGAACCACTGCAGTAGTTCAACGTGTGACGGCACAGAAAAGCCGCGAGCGCTCTCTCACCTTCGCTCGCGGCCGGACTGCGCCATCACTCCGTACACCCTCACATGATTAGGATGTGATATTCAGTGGTTACGCTCGGAAAGAACATGCGCAGCGTCTCGATTGTAGGCGTAGGCTGCACCCCGTTCAAGGATTTTGAGGAGCATCCCGAGACCCAGGGTATTGGCGAGGGCGAGGCGTTTGGCTATGCGGCCCTCGAGGCAATTGCCGATGCCGGTCTTGAGCCCCGCGATATCGACTTTTTCTACCACGGCAGCGCCAATCCGTATCTTGTTGGCGATTGCATTACCCCCAACATGCAGGTTGCCGATTGGTTTGGCGTTCGCGCCAAGGGTTCCGTCCATCATTCCGAGGCTTGCTGCACGGGCTACGTCGCCCTTGAGCAGGCCGTGATGGCAGTCGCCTCCGGTGCCTACGATGTCGTCCTTACGGGTGCCTGCGATTTGGCTTCGACTCTTCCCGTTGAGCACATGCCCTCCCATATTCGTCAGGACTTTACGCTCGACGTCATGATTCCCTCGCTCGATAAGATCTATGACCGCGCTTATGGTCGTCCGCTCGATGGCGCCTTCGGCGTGTCGTTCGACAACTGGATCAACGAGTATTCGATGCAGTACGACCTTACTGCCGATCAGATCGATGACGCCCTGAACGGCCTTACCAAGAGCCTTCGCCGCGGTGCCGTCCTGAATCCCCTTGCCTGGTACGAGACCACGGTCGAGGAGGATGCGAAGGCAGCTGGGTTCGATACCGCCGACGAGTATCTCAAGAGCATGTACAACCCGCGCGTTACGCAGTACCTGCGCGTTACCGGCTTTGAGAAGAAGTGCGACGGTGCCGCCGCTGTTGTCGTGATGCCCACGGAGAAGGCCAAGGCCATGGGTGTCCCGTATGCACCTATCGAGGTTCTGGGCACGGGCGCCTCTGCCGTCGAGGCCGGCCTGCTTCACAATGAGCACTGGGCTACCGAGCTTGCCGCCAGGCAGGTCTACGACCTTACCGGCGTGAGCCCCGACGAGATCGACCTGTTTATGTGCAATGACTTCTTCCTGGCTTCCGAGATCGTCTCGGCTGAGGAGTGCGGCTATATTCCGCGCGGCGAGGCTTGGAAGTATGCGATCGATGGCCGCACCGCTTTTGACGGTGATAAGCCCATCAACCCGCACGGTGGCCGTTGCAACTTCGGCCACGCTCATGGCGCATCCGGCATCGCCGATATCGTCGAGGCCGTCAAGCAGATGCGCGGCGTCGCCGGTGCAACCCAGATGAAGAAGATTCCTGAGACGGCCTTCCTGCGCGGTTTTGGCGGTTCTCAGAATGTGCGCTGCCAGATTCTTCGTACCGTCGCCTAAGCGACCGCGGTTTTCGATTTCCCATAAGGAGTATTCTCATGCAACTCAAAGATATGGAGCCCGTGGTCAAGAAGTTCTACACGGGTCTTGAAGAGGGCATCTATTGGGCACGTCAGTGCCCCGAGTGCGGAGCCGTCGAGTTTCCGCCTCACCTTGCCTGCAATGCCTGCGGCTACCACAAGACCGATTGGGTCCAGGTTTCCGGTCACGGCCATCTGATCGATTTTACCCTGCCTGGTCCGCAGAACGACAAGCCCTACCTCAAGGAGTATGGCAAGTACGCCTACGGCGCCGTCGATATTGACGAGGGTTCTCAGTACACCTACGTCATCTACGGCATTACCAAGAAGAAGGCCCCCGAGATCCGCGCCAAGCTCATGGCGGGCGAGACCGTTGGTGTCCATGCCAAGGTCATCGATCGACCGGGTTACAAAGAGCTCACGTTTGAGCTTGACGACTAGGTTTTCACCCTTTTAACAATTCGATTCCTCTCTTAGGCCACGGCGGGACCCATGTCTCCAGCCCGCCGTGGCCACCCCTCTTTTTATCTTAGAAAGGCACCATCATGAACGAAGAACTCACTCAGCAGATCTGCGATTTTGCCAAGTCCGCTTACAACTACGATGGCGATGTGACCCCCGAGACGACGTTTGAGACCCTGGGCAAGGGCTCGATGAAGATGATCGCCCTGACCTCCATGATCGAGAACGAGCTCGATGCCGAGGTCCCCGTTCGCGAGGTCATGGTCATGAAGACCATCCGCGAGCTTATCGAGCGCACTGCCGAAGAGATGGAGTAGCTGCCATGGACCTGATGCAGACCCTGCGCGAGCAGGCTGCCGCCAAGCCTATGCGCGTTGCTTTTCCCGAGGGCGAAAACGAGACCATGATGCAGGCGGTCGCAAAGATCGCCGCCGAGCATCTTGCCGAATGTGTGCTGGTCGGCGACGGCGGTAAGCTCAAGGAGCTTGCCGATGAGCGCGACATCTCCCTTGACGGCATCGAGATTGTCGATGTGACCGACGAGGAGGCGAACACCGCTTGCTGCGAGCGCTATCTTTCGCATCCGGATTGCAAGTTTAAGCCCAAGGGCGCCGCGCGCCGTATGACGCGTCCGCTTGAGCGCGCCCTGATTTTGCAGGTGCTCGGCGATGTCGACGTAATGTTCGCCGGCATTGATAACGCCACGGGCGATATTATCCTGGCGGGTCAGACCATCGTCGGCCTTGCCGACGGGGTGGACACCGTGAGCTCGTGCGGTATCGCCGACATTCCCAACTGGAACGGCGGCGAAGGTGGCCTTTTGGCTTTTGGCGATTCCGCCGTTTGCGTCGACCCTACGAGCGAGGAACTTGCCTCGATCGCGATTTCGTCGAGCGAAACGGTGCGCTCGCTGACCGGATGGGATATCCGTTGCGCGCTACTTTCGCATTCGACTGACGGCTCGATGGATAACGAGCTCGTCGACAAAGTACGCCGCGCTCGCGAGATTGCCAACGATCGCCGTCCCGACCTTGCCATCGACGGCGAGTTCCAGTTTGATTCGGCGATTAACCCCAAGGTTGCGGCCAAGAAGGTACGTCGTGAGTCCGCTGTTGCGGGACAGGCCAACGTGGTCATCTGGCCCGATATCAACGTGGGCAATATCGGCGTCAAGATCATCCAGAACCTGACCGGCGCCAATGCTTACGGCCCCATGCTTCAGGGCTTCAAGAAGATCGTGTGCGATTGCTCGCGCTCTGCGCCCGTCGACGAGATCGTCGGCAACGTGGTGATGAGCTGCGTGCGCGCCCAGGCGCTTAAGGAGGCTTAAGATATGTCCGATAAAAAGACTCCCTGGCGCATCCTGGTAATCAACCCGGGTTCTACTTCCACGAAAGTGGGCGTTTTTGAGGGTGATGAGTGCAAGCTCAGCAAGAACGTTGCGCACGATGCGAAGGACCTCGCCCAGTTCGATGGGGTTTCGGCTCAGATGCCGTATCGCTGCGATCTGATTCTTGGAGCACTGGGGGAGGCGGGCCTGAAGCTCGAGGACTTTGATGCATTTGTCGGTCGCGGCGGCGGCTTGCTTTCGTTGCCCGGCGGCACGTATGCCATCAACGAGGTCATGCTCGAGCATGCCCGCATCGGTGCGAACGGCATTCAGCACCCGGCGCAGCTTGGCCCCCAGATTGCCCATGAGTTCGCCTCAAAGACGGGAAAGCCCTCTTTTGTGGTGAATCCTCCCGATACCGACGAGCTGTGCGACCTCGCACGTATGACGGGCATTAAGGGCGTGTATCGAAACGTGCACCTGCACGCCCTTAATCTCAAAGAGACTGCCATTCGCCACGCGGCAAAGCTCGGTCGTGCATATGACGAGTGCAACTTTATTGTCTGTCATATCGGCGGTGGCATTTCGATTTCTGCTCACCTTAAGGGCAAGATGGTCGACGGCAACGACATCGTCGGCGGCGAGGGCCCCATGGCGCCGACGCGCTGTGGCTCGGTCCCCGCAATCGAGGTCGCGAAGTATACGGCGGAGCATGGTCTCGACGTTGCCCGCGCCCATTGCATGAAGACCGGTGGCTTCGTTGACCTTTTGGGTACGTCCGATGCCATCGAGGTGTGCGAGCGCGCCGCCGCGGGCGATGAGGCCGCGGCTCGCGCCTGGGATGCGATGGTTTACCAAATCTGCAAGTGGATTGGCGAGATGGCCTGTGTGCTGAAGGGCGACGTCGACGGCATCTTGCTCGGAGGCGGCATGGTCCACAGCAAGGAGCTCGTTGCCTCGATTGAGGAATGCTGCTCTTGGATCGCCCCCGTGTCGGCTTATCCCGGCGAGTTTGAGCTCGAGGCGATGGCGTCTGGCGCCTGCCGCGTGCTCGATGGTGTCGAGGAAGCGCTCGTGTACAGCGGAGAGCCCGTGTTCACCGGATTCAACGACTGATAGTGCTGTGTTTGGGGCGGCCGCAGGTGATGCCTGGCCGCTCCGACCCTTTTCTTTAAGTGTAAGGATGGATCATGGATAAAACCAAGATCAAGTACCTGGTGGGCATTTACGCAGCCGCCATGTGCATCATGGGCATGCTCGTGCCCGTTCCCATCGTGGCCTCTGTTGCGGCCGCGTTTCCCAACGAGAACATCGCTGCCGTTCAGATGATTATCGGCATCATCCCGTTGATGATGGCGTTGTCCGCCATGCTCGTCTCTTCACAGCTTGCCTCTCGCGTGTCCAAGAAGAAGACGACGCTCGTCGGTCACATTATCGTGATGCTGGCAGGCGCCTCGGTGCTGGTGTTCCACGACTCGCTCGGCCAAGTCTTAGCGGCTTCTGCTGTCATGGGCCTTGGTCTCGGCGCCGTGCAGAATTCAACGGACGCTCTTATCGCGGATTACTTTGGCGGAAAGCAGCGCTCGTTTGTCATGGGCATCTACTCCACTTTTGTTGCACTGGGCGGCATTATCTGGACGATGGTTTCCGGCATCTTGGGTTCTGCCGAGTGGTTCCACAGCTATGCGGCGTACTTCATCATGATCATTTTCATCGTAATCGAGGCTGTTTGCCTTCCTGAGGGTCATCTTGAGCCCAAGCGCAAGGTCAACGTGTTTGCCAATATGCCTAAAGAGGTCGCGATTATCACGCTCATGAGCTTTGTGTTCGTACTTACGTTCCAGCTCTTCAGCTCCAACGTTTCGCTGCTTGTTGTAGGTCGCGGCTTTGGCGGTACCGTGGAGGCCGGTCTTGCCTCTACCGTTATGACCGTTGCCGGTATTGCGGCTGGTCTTTTGGTCGGTCCGCTGTTTGCCAAGTTCAAGAACCTGGCTATGCCGATCGCGTGGGGCGTGACGCTCGTTGGCCTGGGCCTGACGCTGGTTGCGCCCGCCTTTATGGTGCTGTGCGTTGCGGGCTTTGTCGTTGCGCTGGGCAAGGAGACCTACGTGCCGCTGGAGGGCAATTTTGCCGCCGGCAACTCTGCCCCCGAGGGACGTGCGTTTAACCTTGCCATTGGCATGGCAGGCATCAACTTTGGCATGGCACTGTCTCCCATTGTGTTTGAGGCCGTGACGTCGCCGTTTGGTGCGACGATTGACCAGAAGTTCATCGCCGGCATGATCGTCTGTGCGGCTTGTGTCGTCTTTGGCGCCATTAAGTATCGCAAACTCACCCCGGCCCAGCTTGCCGAGGCAGAGAAGATGGCGGCCGGCGGCGAGGCGGAGTAGCCGCTCGAGTAGTTGCTTTGCCGCACATCATGGTTTATCGGGGCCGCCGACATATGCCGGCGGCCCTCTTTCTATTAATGACTTTGAAAGGTTTACAGCTGTGAAGTTACCTGTCAGGCGCGTTATCGGTATTCTCAACGGCTTCTTTAACCCGCTATTGCTCTGCGCGTTTCTCCCCATCATTGAAGGGGCGCCTGGCTTGGACCTGACGGGCCCCACGGGCTTTTGGGGACAACTCATCGTGGCCACGGTGATCGCCGAGGTTCTGAGCGCACTCCCGCTGTTTGGCAAAACAGTTGGTATGTGCCTGGACTTTTTTGGTTTTGAGCAGGGGAGTGCACCATACAAGATCGCCGGTACGGTCATCGGTGCCACGCTCCTTTTTATGGTAATCGGTTTTGGCGAGATTGCCTTCCAGGGAGGATTCGGAACGATTGAAGGCCGTACGTTCTTCGCGCGTTGGGCCGGCCTCGTCACAAAGGGATGGGCCTTTGTGGTTATCGCTGGCGTGCTGCTCGATCCCTTTACAGCGGCTCTCGGCCGCATGATAGTTCGCGAAGAGAAGTAATAGACCCTCGCCTATCGAATGCCGGCGGACGGGGTGCCGGGGCTGTAGTCTTCCGAGCGTTTACAGTCCTGTCGCTCCGTCCGTCGGCATTCGACCGCAACATGTTGGTCAAGCATAATCTTTTGGATTCTTTTGGCGTGAGCGGCTTGGTTTTGGTAGGATTTGTCAGCGGCTTGACTAAGGGGGTTTTATAACTGCCATGCAGGTAGCCGTGTTGGTAACGTTTTACCGACTTGCCAAGAACCCCTCATAATTAATGCGTCTGCAAAATGACCAATTGCTTTGACCTGCTGAAACACTATATGTTGTGTTTGAACTAAAAAAAGAATACAGGATATAGATGCCTCTTTGTCGTATGATAGATGGCGGACAGAGAACGAGGACCTTATTTGCCCCATTTGGATAGATCTTTGAGCCGCTTGATCGGCCGCGAGGATTGTCCGCATGAGGACCTATGGTTTATCGAGAACACAGATTGCGCGACGGCGCCGCAAGACAGGGGCAAGCCCTGCCGGGCATCGTTTGGCTCTGAAGCGCAATGAGACTACGACGCGAAAGAGGCAAGAGGATGAAGATCATCAAGCGCAGCGGCACCGAGGTTGTCTTTGACATCGATAAGATCGTCAATGCGATTCGCGCCGCAAACTTGGAGGTCGAGGAGAGCTCTCGTCTAACCGACCGCCAGGTGGTTTATGCGGCGCAAAACGTCGCCGAGGCATGCGAGAACGCGGGCCACACCGTTTCGGTCGAGGAGATCCAGGATTTGGTCGAGGACGAGATCATGCGTCTCGACTGCTACGAGGTCGCCCGCCACTACATCATCTATCGCTATGTCCAGAGCCTGAAGCGCCAGAAGAACACGACCGACGACAAGATTCTGTCGCTGATCGAGTGCAATAACGAAGAGGTCAAGCAGGAGAACTCTAACAAGAACCCGACCGTCAACTCCGTTCAGCGCGACTACATGGCCGGCGAGATTTCCAAGGACCTGACTCAGCGCGTGCTGCTGCCCCAGGAGATCGTGGATGCCCACAACGAGGGCCTGATCCACTTCCACGATTCCGACTACTTTGCCCAGCACATGCATAACTGCGACCTGGTGAACCTGGAGGATATGCTCCAGAACGGCACCGTTATCTCGGGCACGCTGATCGAGAAGCCGCACAGCTTCTCGACTGCCTGCAACATCGCGACGCAGATTATCGCCCAGGTTGCTTCCTCCCAGTACGGCGGCCAGTCTATTTCGCTGACCCATCTTGCCCCGTTTGTTGAGGTGAGCCGTCAAAAGATTCGCGGCGAGGTCGCTCGCGAGCTTGAGGAGCTCGGTGTTTCGGCATCTGCCGAAAAGGTCCGTGAGGTCGTTGAGGACCGTCTGCGCGATGAGATCCGTCGCGGCGTCCAGACGATTCAGTATCAGGTCGTGACCCTTATGACCACCAATGGCCAGGCGCCGTTCGTGACGGTCTTTATGTATCTCAATGAGGCCCGTACGCCCCAGGAGAAGCACGACCTTGCCATGATCGTGGAGGAGACGCTTCGTCAACGCTATGAGGGCGTTAAGAACGAAGCCGGTGTGTGGATTACCCCGGCATTCCCCAAGCTTATCTATGTACTCGAGGACGATAACGTTCACGAGAATTCCCCGTACTTCTACCTGACCCAGCTGGCTGCCAAGTGTACCGCCAAGCGCATGGTGCCCGATTACATCTCCGAGAAGAAGATGCGCGAGCTCAAGCTGTCGAAGGGCGAGACCGCCGGCAACGGCGATTGCTACACCTGCATGGGTTGTCGCAGTTTCCTGACGCCCGACCGCTCGGGCAACGGCTTTAACAATGTCGCCAACGCGCTGAACTATGACCCGACCAAACCTAAGTACTATGGCCGCTTTAACCAGGGTGTTGTGACCATCAACCTGCCCGATGTCGCGCTGAGCTCGCATCAGGACATGGACAAGTTCTGGAAGATCTTCGACGAGCGCCTTGAGCTGTGCCACCGTGCTCTGCTGTGCCGTCATGAGCGCCTGATGGGCACGCTTTCTGACGCTGCACCGATTTTGTGGCAGTACGGCGCCCTCGCTCGTCTGAAGAAGGGCGAGACGATCGACAAGCTGCTCGTGGGCGGCTATTCCACCATCAGCCTGGGGTATGCCGGCCTGTATGAGTGCGTCAAGTACATGACGGGCCACAGCCACACCGAGAAGGAAGGCACGCCGTTTGCCATGGCCGTCATGCAGCGCATGAACGACAAGTGCGCCGAGTGGAAGGCCGAAAGCGATATCGACTTCTCGCTGTACGGCACCCCGCTTGAGTCGACGACCTACAAGTTCGCCAAGTGCCTGCAGCGTCGTTTTGGCATTATCCCGGGCGTGACGGACAAGGGCTATATCACCAACAGCTACCACGTCCACGTGTCCGAGGAGATCGACGCATTCGACAAGCTTAAGTTTGAGGGCATGTTCCAGCAGCTTTCGCCGGGCGGTGCTATCTCCTACGTCGAGGTTCCCAACATGCAGGACAACCTCAAGGCTGTCATTCGCGTGATGCAGTACATCTACGACAACATCATGTACGCCGAGCTCAACACCAAGAGCGACTACTGCCAGGTGTGCGGCTACGATGGCGAGATCAAGATTGTTGAGGACGATGGCAAGCTGGTGTGGGAGTGCCCCAACTGCGGCAACCGCAACCAGGAGAAAATGAACGTCGCTCGTCGTACGTGCGGCTACATCGGTACCCAGTTCTGGAACCAGGGTCGAACCGAGGAGATCCGCGACCGCGTGCTGCATCTCTAATAACCATCCCAGGCTGCCCTGTAGCGAGGCCCCGGACCTTTACTCGCTATTTCGGACAGTCCTGGCTCACGACGGAGGCGCCACTGGCGCCTCCTGTTCGTGCGGAACTCATATCGAGCAAAGGTCCGGGGCCTCGCTACAGGGCAGCCAAGTTGATGTAGCTGAGATGCAGCGCGCAGTCTGCTCACTCCTCGAAGTTCTTAGCGGAAATAATTCGAGTTGCGGCTGCGATTTACTTGCGATGGTGGTTGAGCCGCAACCCAGTTTTTATTGGACCTCGAACCCTATGCTCGATGTTCGCTTCGTTCATTGAGTTACCCTTTGCATGAGGCCGGGACATATCGTCCCGCCCGCAGTTTCGCAGGCCGCAGGCCGAGAATGTTTGAGGACGGGATGATATGTCCCGGCCTCCCGGGAGAGTTACCTATGAACTACGCGAACATTAAGTATTTCGACATTGCTGATGGAGAAGGCGTTCGTACTTCTCTGTTTGTAAGCGGGTGCCGTCGTGGGTGCAAGAATTGCTTTAACTCTGTTGCGTGGGACTTTGCTGCGGGTGAGCCGTTCAATCGTGCCGTCGAGGACAAGATTATCAAGAGTCTCGATCATCCCTTTATCGATGGTCTGACGATTCTGGGTGGCGAGCCCATGGAGCCCGAGAATCAGGCGGGGCTCGTTGAGTTTGTCGAGCGTGTTCGCGCGGCCTATCCAGTGGGGTCGGGGAAGACCATTTGGTGCTTTACCGGTGACGTGCTCGAGGAGCTTATGCCGGGTGGTCGTCATCATACCGAGGTGACGGACCGCATCCTTGCCTGCCTTGACATGCTGGTGGACGGCCCGTTTGTTCAGGACCTGTACGATATCTCGCTGCGCTTTAGGGGTTCGAGCAACCAGCGCGTGATCGATATGAACGCTACGCGCGCCCGTGCTGAGCGCGAGGGCGTTGCGCTTTGTGATGCGGTTGAACTTTGGCGTGATGATCCGGTCTATTCGACCCATACTATGTAGCTTGTGGTCGATGCCGGAGGGCGTGGTACCATAGAGCGAACGTGAAATCGGAAAAGTGAGGCCCAGATGGTCGATCAGGAAAAAGTCGAGGCCGCCATTAAGCTGTTGCTTGAGGGCATAGGCGAGGACCCAACTCGTGAGGGCCTGCTGGAGACCCCGGCGCGCGTTGCCCGTATGTATGGTGAGATCGCCGGCGGTATGGACCAGAGTGCCGAGGAACACCTGTCCAAAACCTTTGCCGTCGCTTCGAACGATTTGGTTATCGAGCGCGACATCACGTTCTACTCGCTGTGCGAACATCATCTGCTGCCGTTTTATGGCAAGGCCGCCATTGGTTATATCCCTAACGGTCGGGTGGCTGGGCTTTCCAAGCTCGCCCGCACGGTTGAGGTTTATGCCCGCCGTCTGCAGCTGCAGGAGCAACTGTGCGCACAGGTTGCCGATGCCCTCATGGATTATCTCGCTCCCCAGGGAGCGATTGTGTTGATGGAGGCCGAGCATATGTGCATGACGATGCGTGGCGTGCAAAAGCCCGGCACCAAGACCGTGACGCTTGCTCGCCGCGGCGTCTTTGAGACCGATCCCGCGCTCGAGGAGCGTTTCTTTAGGATGCTGGGCCGCTAACCATGAGAGTCGTCAACGACTTTACATCGAAGACCGATGAGGGGACGTCGCGTCGCGGCTTTATGGCTTCGGGCCTGGCCCCCTTTGGTGCCATGCCTCGCATTGATTACATTTGTGCCAACGGGCTGTTCCGGCGGCACCTGGGCAACATCGTACAGTTGGAATCGGGGCGCATCTTCTGCCGCCACGGTATTGACCATCTGCTCGATGTCGCGCGCATTATGTGGATCAAGAATCTCGAGGAGCAGCTCGAATTTGACCGCGAGGTCATCTACGCCACAGCACTTCTTCACGATATCGGCAAAGATGAACAGTATGAATCGGGTATATCCCATGATGTTGCAAGCGAACGCGTCGCTGATGCGATTCTCGGCGGCATGCCCGATGACGTGGCGTTTGAGCCGGCCGATGCCGCAGCCATTAAGACGGCCATTCTGGGCCATCGAAAGCTGCGCGTGAACAGCCAACCGCTTGAGCGTCTGCTCTATGCAGCCGACAAAGCGTCGCGTGCCTGCTTTGCATGCCCCGCGCGCAACGCTTGCAACTGGAGCGATGATAAAAAGAACCTGTCGATTCGCGTGTAGTTAGTTTGCGCGGTCGGGGTTCTAAACGAAGGAGACGATCGCGTTGAGTAACAAGAAACTGCCCGAGAATGCAACCAAGACCGAAGGCGCCGAGCTCGCCCGCCGTGGAAGGGGCGAAATATCCACCGCAACGGCGGTGCCCCACGTGAGCTATGACGATCTGCGCCATGCCGACCGTATTGTCATTGACGGCCTGGAGGTTTTTGCCAACCATGGCGTGTATCCCGAGGAGAACGCGCTGGGTCAGAAGTTCATCGTTTCTCTGGTGCTCTATGCCGACCTGCGCGCGGCGGGGGAGCACGATAACCTGGACGCCTCGATTGACTACGGCTCGGTGTGCCACGATGTCGATGGCTATCTGCGCGAGCATACGTTTAAGCTCATCGAGGCGGCAGCCGAGGGGACAGCCCAGATGCTGCTGCGCCGTTATCCCTCGCTGCTTGGTGTGCGCATAAAGCTCGATAAGCCGTGGGCTCCTGTTGGCCTGCCCCTGGCAAGCTGCGGCGTCGAGATCGAGCGCGTGCGCTAGTCGACGCTAGAGCTTGTTGAGGGGTGGCTGCTTGAGCCGCTGAGACAGTGCTCTATTGTTGGGACAGTACGTGTCGAGCAGGGCGTGAAAGCGCTGATTGTGGCTCGGCTCGAGCAGATGGACGAGCTCGTGGGCGACAACCATGTCGAGGCATTCGACAGGGTAGGCGGCGAGCTCGCGCGCGATGCGAATGGCGCCGGTTTTGGGCGTGCAGGAGCCCCAACGCGTTTTCATGCTGCGCACGGAGACGCGGGCCACGGTGACGCCCATTGCGATTTCGTACGCGTGCACGATGTCGCGTAGCGCTGCGGTGACCTCGGACGCGTAGAGCTGGTCGATGTGGGCTTGGAGCTCGTCGGACGTTAGGCCGTCGAGGATTGCGCGCCGCTTGGCCTGCGGGCCTTCGTCCGATTCGTCGATACCCATAAAACCTGCGAAGGTGGCCTGCTTGGGCCGCGGTGCGGGTGATGCAAAGTTGTGATCGAGTGCGTCCTGTACCGTGATGGGCTTGCCCCAAAGTGCAATGATGGACGATGGGCTGAGCGGCTCTCGCGCTGTCGCCTGACGTTGCTCACGTTGGGCAAGTCGGCTGATAATCCAGGCGCTGTTGCGCTTCACAAACGCTTCGATGCGCTCGCGGCTGGCGCCGAGCGGTGCGCTGGCGTGGACCTCGCCGCTCGATGTGACGCGTAGGTTAAAGTTCTTGACGCGCTTTTTGGTAACGACGACGGGGATGAGCGTTCCATCCGGTCGGGGTACGGAAATCGTAAATTGCTGCGTCAAATGTGATCCTTCAGATTGGGGACGGGCCGGCATGTCGACCGCTCGGCATGCCGGCCCGCTCAAGGGATGCGAAATTAATTGCGCTCTTAATAGCGCTCGAAGAAGGCGAGCGCGTTGTCGCTGCAGAGCTTCTGCATCACGGTCTTGCCAAAGTGCTTGGAGAGCATGTGCTGGAATTCGGGCATCTTGCTGGCATCAGAGAGGAAGTCGGGTACCTTGGCGCCGTCCCAGTCGCCGCCGAGTGCGATGACATCTTCGCCGCCCAGGTCGAGCCAGTGCTCGATATGTGCCGCCAGCTGGTCGAAGGTGACGTCTGCGGCGGTTTCGTCGGTTGCGTCGTTGGAAAGGAACTCGCTGCAGTAGTTGAGGCCGACGATGCCACCCATGTCGCGAATGGTGCGGAACTGGTCGTCGGTAAGGTTGCGTTTGACGCCGCAAACCGCACGGGAGTTGGAGTGGCTGGCGACGAAGGGACGCGTGGCATGGGCGACAACCTCGTCAAAGCACTCATCGTTGAGGTGGGAGACATCAAGTACCATGCCGGCGTGCTCCATCTGCGTAAGCGCCTCGATACCGGCGGCGGTGAGACCGGCGTGGGTGTCGTGGCCGCTCGCGAGCGGTCCCTGCGCATTCCAGCTGAGTGACGACATGAGTACGCCCAGGCTCTTGAGCACCTCGATCAGCGCGGGGTCCTCGGCAAAGAACGTGGCGTTTTCGATGGTGTGGATGCAGGCGACCTTGCCGTCTTTGAGCGCGGGGCGAATGTCTGCGGCGTTGCGTACGTTGACCATGCGGTCGTGGTTGAGCATTGCTTGGCCGCTCATGTGTGCCATGATCTGCGCCTGGAAGCGCGCGGCGTGGGCGGTGGGAATCTCGTCGGGGACAAACGTGGCGAAGCACTGTGCCCACGGCGTGTTGCCGATCTTTGCGAGCGAGATGGCGCAGGCGTTGCCCTCGATGAGGTCGAAATCTTGCGGATGCGTTTCGTCGCCGGGGAAATAACCGTCGGTGCCGGCGGTAAAGCGCAGGTCGAGATCGAGCGTGGCCCAGCCGATGCGGTCGGCGGTGTCGCAGTGTAGGTCAAATACGGGATATGCCATGGTTCCTCCGGTTGCAGCGTTTCTTTGCAAACTGTCCTTGAATTGTATGACTAGGGTATAGTTAGCGCCATATGTTCACGGCGGCCCGCGTTGTGCGCCGCCCTTATCACGGAGGTTACCATGTCCAACCAGGGCAAGAAGGTCAAGACTCATTATCGCGGCACGCTCGACGACGGCACGCAGTTCGATAGCTCCTACGATCGCGGCGAGCCGCTGGAGTTCACCTGCGGCGCCGGCCAGATGATCAAGGGCTTCGACGCCGCTGTTGTCGACATGCAGGTGGGCGAGAAGAAGACCGTGCACATTCCTGCTGCCGATGCCTACGGCGAGCACAATCCCGAGATGGTTCTGACCTTCCCGGCCGAGCAGGTTCCCAACATCGAGCAGATCGAGAAGGGCATGAAGCTCTTCCTGTCCACGCCGAGCGGCATGCCCGTTCCCGCCGTCGTCATTGGCGTGACGCCCGAGGCTGTGACGCTCGACGCCAACCACGAGTTGGCCGGCAAGGACCTCAACTTTGATATCGAGCTCGTTGAGGTCGAGGGTTAGAGTATGCCTGAACGCCTGGTTTCGACGACATGCTTGGGAAATCTCAACGATCCGTCCTATGAACTCCTGCTTCGCCGGAAGTTGGGCGGCGTCTTTGAAGTTGACGAGCTGCTGCTCGATTGGGACCAGGCCGATGTATGCGCGTTTGTGGGCGTGACGGAGCTGGGGCGCACGATTGATGTTCGGCTGGATGCTACCGACGGCGGTCGTCTTGCCGATGGCGACGTGCTCGCCATCGACCGTTCGGGCATGGTGCCCGTGGCGGTTGTCGTGCGCCTGCGCAGCGCCGAGGTTTATTTGGTCGAAGTCGACCGCATGGATCCGATTGCGCTCGCGCATGCGTGCTGGGAGATCGGCAACATGCATGCGCCGCTCTTCCGGGGCGACTCGGACGAGCATACCGTGCGCATGTATACGCCGGTGCAGCCTGTTTTGGGCCGTATGCTCCGGGGTGTCGAGGGTGTTCGGCTCTCGGTGGTTACCCGCGAACTCGATGCGGACCGACGCTTTGCATCGAGCGCGGCGGATGTCGTCGTGAGCATGGCTCCCGACTTTACCATCGTAAAAAAGACGCGCGGCTAAGCGCGCGTATGTGTAAGACGGGCTTTGAGGGGCGACCAATCAAAGTCCGTCTTGCTGTTGATAGGAGGCTTTGGGGGAAGCATATGGGTCTTGAGGGAATCAAGCTGATTGCATGCGATTTGGACGGCACGTTGCTGCATCCGGGGGAGCGCGAGCCGCGTTCCGAGGCCTTTGAGCTCATTGATGAGCTGCATCGTCGCGGTATCGTGTTTATGCCGGCGAGTGGCCGTCAATATGCGAGCTTGCGCTACCTGTTTGCCCCGGTGGCCGATGAGCTCGCCTATGTATGCGAAAACGGAGCCCTGGTGATGAGCGAGGGGCGTGCCGTTGTCAAGCGTTCCATGGAACGTAGCCTTGCTATGGATATCGCGAACGCCGTGGTTGCGTATCCCCATGCCGACGTGACCCTTTCGTGTGAGGGGCGCCTCTACACCATGAGCGGCAATGACGCGTTTGTTGACCACCTGCGCTATGAGGTCCACTGCGACGTGGCGGTGGTCGACCGTCCCGAGGACATCGACGAGGACGTCATTAAGATTGCCTTCCAGACGCCCGAGGTGGAGCAGCCGGCGGCCTTGGAGTATTTCGAGCGCCTCTTTAGCGACCGAGTCGATGTCATGACATCGGGAACCGAATGGACGGACTTTATCGGTTTCGGTTCGGGCAAGGGCTCCGCGCTTGCCGATTACGGTCGTGCCCTGGGGATTTCGCCCGATGAGATGATGGCGTTTGGCGACAATGAGAACGATCGCGACATGCTCAACGTCGTGGGCCATCCCTATCTGATGGAGAGCTGCAACCCCACCATGCGCGGCATCAACGACCGCGTCCGCTACGCGCGCACGGTCGAAGAGGAACTGCATCGCCTGCTTGCCGAGTAGATATTTGGGACATGCCTAGAAATCTACTTTTTGCTACAGAGTGCGGAAAGGTGGATTTTAAGGCATGTCCCAAACATTTATCGGCAGTCGGGGCAGAGACCCTCGAAGATGGTGTAGTGCGACGTGACGTGCCAGCCGATTTGCTCGGACGCCTTGGCGTCGAGCTGGGCATCGAAGGGGAGCGGTACATCGATGACGCGGCTGCACGAGGTGCAGATGATATGCGCATGCGGCTCGATCGTGCGATCGAAGCGGCTGCCGCCCGGCGTCTTGATGGAGAGGATCTCGCCAGCGTCGGCCAAGAGATTGAGATTGCGGTAGACCGTACCACGGCTGATTTTGTCATCCTGCGCGCGCACGACGTTGTAGATTTCGTCGGCGGTGGGATGGTTATAGCTTTGGCGCACGGCGTCGAGAACCAGCTTTCGCTGCCTGGTATTCCTTCTTTGCACCGCCATGCGCCTCGCCTCTTTTCTATCAACGGTCGTAGGTAAATGATACCGTATTTAGCACACAATACTAATAACGAGGAATGAAACCGTCTTCATTGGCAAGTGGGGCTCGGGTCTGGGCGTCTACGAGGCGAAAACGCGTTCCCATGCGCTCGTAGGAGGCATGAAGCGCCTCGAGATGAGATAGGATGTTTGCCGGAGCCCCCTGTATCTCCATCTCGACTGAGCCGTCTTCCATGTTACGCACCCAGCCGGTGAGTGCGCGTGCCTGCGCGAGGTTGGTGTTGGTAAAGCGAAAACCGACGCCCTGGACTTGCCCTTCCCAGCGCAGGAAATAGCGCAGGGGAGCGTCTTGAGTGGCCTCGTCGCTTGCGAGCACAGTAAGCCTGCGGCGCAGCTCGAGCTCGACGTTTGATGGTTTTTGAGGCTCTCGACTGCCGCCGGTGACGCTGGAGAAGAACGTATCGAAGAGGCCCATCGCTATGCCTGCTTGCCTGCGTCGGCCGGGAAGGTTATGCCGGCCTGCTGGCGCACGGCATCCATGATACGCAGCGAGACGAGCGTGACATCGCGGTAGTGGCCAAGCTCGTGGCGTCCCGCCGGGGTCTCCCAAATCTCTTCCTTAACGTTATCGATGCCGTCGATGGCGGTGATAAAGTCCGCGAGCTCGTATTCCATGGTGTTGCTTGACTTGGGAAGGTCGAGCGCGCGTCCGTTGCCGCCTTGCTCGCGCGGCGCCTCGGTCGCCGATCCGCGTACGACATCGCCGCGATAGTCGATACGGACGTTGCGGGGCGTGGACAGATGATCGATCTGGATAGTGCCACGCTCGCCTTCGATCTGCGAGGGCAGCAGGTCATTCGTAATTTTGGAGTGCGCGAGCTCGACGGAGATACGGCCACCGCCGTAGCTGGCGAGGATGGATCCGCAGCCGTCGATGGGGCCGTGCGTGAGCTGTCGCGTGGTGGGGTCGAGCAGAGTAGTCATGCTCGTAAGGCCGGAGGGCATGCCGAAAATCTCGACCATGGGCTCGACGGTGTAGACGCCAATGTCCATGAGGGAACCCGATGCCATATTGCAGTCGAAGATATTGGTGGCGCGTCCCGCGAGAATCTCGTTGTAGCGCGAGGAATATTTGCCAAAGCGCAATGAGGCGCGGCGGATGGGGGCGATCTCGCCCAGGGCGTCCTCGATGGCGTGGAAGGCGGGATCGTGGAGGGGACGCATGGCCTCGAGGGCCACGACACCTGCTGCCTCGGCAGCGCGGAAGACTTCCAGCGCCTGCGCTTCGGTGGCGCAGAAGGGCTTCTCGACGATGACGTGCTTGCCACCGGCGATGCAGGCAAGGGCCTGCTCGTAGTGAAGCGCGTTGGGGCTGCCGATATAGACGGCGTCGACGTCGGCGGCTGCCGCAAGCTCATCGAGTGAGATAAAGTTTCGCTCGCCATCGCGCTCGGCGGTAAAGGCAGCACCGCGATTGGCATCGCGTGAAAGCGTGCCCACAAACGCGGCTTGGTCGTTGGCGTTGACGACTTGGATAAAGTCGTCGGTGATCATGGATGTGCCGATGGTCGCGATGCGCAGCATACGTCCCCCTTGCGTTGTTTGGTCTACAGGATGAGTGTAGCGCGTGGGGATATAAAGCTGTGCGAAAACGCTATTACAGGTCGCTCTCGTTAAAGCCGGTGTCGATATCGAGGTTGCTGCCGTCGGCCGCCGTGGTGGCGAGCTCATCGCAGCGCTCATTGAGCTCGTGGCCGGCGTGACCCTTAACCCAGATGAACTCAACCTTGTGCTTGCTTTTGGCGGTGAGTAGGCGCTCCCACAGGTCGCGGTTCTTGACGGGCTGCTTGTTGGCGGTTTTCCACCCGCGCTTTTTCCAGCCGTCGATCCAGTGCTTGTTAAAGGCGTTGACGACGTACTGCGAATCGGAATGGACTTCGACCTCGCAGGGGCGGTTGAGTGCCTCGAGCGCCACGATAACGGCCATGAGCTCCATGCGGTTGTTGGTGGTCTTGGCGTAGCCGCGCGAAAGCTCGGAGGTAAAGGTCTTGCCGGCGGGGTTGGTGTATTTGAGCACGGCGCCGTAGCCGCCGCGTCCCGGATTTGATCGGGCCGAGCCGTCGGTATAGATGATGACCTTCACGGGCTTCCTTTCTTTGAGTGCATTTCATGTGAGTGACCATTGTAGCGCCATGCCCGCCGGGGGCCAGCAATCTACGATTTCTACCCCGTCTTCCGACTGTTAGCTGGCATGGATGATGCGGTTGAGCTCGTCGAGGTATTGCTGCAAGAGGGAAGAGGGCTTGCGCTCGTCGTGCATGATGTAGCCAACGTGCATCGTTGGGGCGTCTGCTAACGGGATCGATGCCATACCCCATTGCATTTCATTGGAGAGGACTCCGGTCGACAGGGTGTAACCGTTCGACGTGATAAGTAAGTTGGTAAGTGTTCCGCGGTCCGAGATTCGTATGTTGCGGTCGCAAGGGATATAGCTAAAAGGTTCCTCGGCGTAATAGAAGGAGTTTGAGGTTCCCTGCTCAAAGCTGTAGCGCGTATAGGGCGCGAGGTCGGCAAGGGACAGCTGGGGGCGGCGTGCGAGCGGGTGGCGTTCGCTGACGAATACGTGGACCGTCGCGTCGAATAGGGGATGGAAGCTTGCGCGGGCATCGGCGAAGGCCTTCTGCAGAACGCGGGCGTTAAAGTCATCCAGATACAGAATGCCGATATCGCTGCGAAACGCACGGACGTCATCGATGATCTGCGATGTGGTGGTCTCGCGCATGATGAACTCGAACTTGCTGTCGCGGCAGCGCTCGACCACGTTGACAAAGGCCTCGACCGAAAAAGCGTAATGCTGGGCCGAGATGGCAAGGCGCGCCTGGGGCGTGCCGCCGTCCTCGTAGCGGGCCTCGAGCATATCGGCCTGCTCTACGACTTGACGCGCATAGCCCAAAAGCTCGGTGCCGTCGTTGGTGAGCGTGACGCCGCGGCTGGAGCGCGTAAAGATCTCCAGATGGAGCTCCTGTTCCAGGCTTTTGACGGCGTTTGAGATGTTGGACTGAGCGGTATAGAGGCGCTGAGCTGCGGCGTTGATTGAGCCGGACTCTGCCACGGCGATCAGAAAACGAAGCTGCTGGAGGGTCATCGACGCAATCCTTCCGATTGTTATCTATAAAAACGATAACAGGTTAGCGCTTTTAAGTGATTGACCGAGGGAAACAATGCTCGTACTATTCAAAACACACAAAGGCGGTAGGTAATTAAGCCAACCACGGAACCGGGATGCGAAAGGAGGCCCGCATATGAATTGCTTACCAAGACGAATGCCGGGCTCCTGTTTGCGCCCGTCGGCGTGATCAGGAGGCAGCGACTTACTTCTCTCTTTTTATTTACTTTTGTTCGATCAAGGAGATCATCATGAGCCAGTTCATCAACAACCCCGAGCACACCTTTGGTTTCGATACCCTGCAGCTTCACGTTGGCCAGGAGAGCGCCGATCCCGCATCCGACTCCCGCGCCGTGCCTATCTACCAGACCACGAGCTATGTGTTCCGCAACTCCCAGCACGCCGCCGACCGCTTTGGTCTTGCCGATGCTGGTAACATCTACGGTCGTCTGACCAACTCCACCCAGGGCGTCTTCGAGGACCGTATCGCCGCACTCGAGGGTGGCGTGGCGGGTCTCGCCGTCGCCTCCGGTGCTGCTGCCATCACCTATACCCTGCAGGCTCTTGCCCAGGCCGGTGACCACGTGGTGGCTCAGAAGACCATCTACGGTGGCTCCTACAACCTGCTGGAGCATACGCTCTCCCAGTTTGGCGTCGAGACCACCTTCGTCGATGCCCATAACCTGGAAGAGGTCGAGGGGGCCATCAAGGACAACACCACGGTCATCTACCTCGAGACGCTCGGCAACCCCAACTCCGACATCCCCAACATCGACGCCATCTCCGAGATCGCCAAGAAGCACGGTCTGCCGGTTGTCGTCGACAACACCTTCGGCACCCCGTATCTGTTCCGTCCGCTGGAGCATGGTGCCAACATCGTCGTCCACTCCGCAACCAAGTTCATCGGCGGCCACGGCACCTCGCTGGGCGGTGTGATCGTCGACGGCGGTAACTTCGATTGGAAGGCGAGCGGAAAGTACGCCCAGATCGCCGAGCCCAACCCCTCCTACCACGGCGTTTCGTTTGCCGAGGCTGCCGGTCCCGCCGCCTTCGCGACCTATGTCCGCGCCATCTTGCTGCGCGACGAGGGCGCCTGCATCAGCCCGTTCAACGCCTGGGTTCTGCTCCAGGGCACCGAGACTCTGTCGCTGCGCGTCGACCGTCATGTCGAGAACACCAAGAAGGTCGTTGAGTTCCTGGCTGGTGACAGCCATGTTGCCAAGGTGAACCACCCGAGCCTGTCTGAGCACCCCGATCACGAGCTCTATCAGAAGTACTTCCCCAACGGTGGCGCGTCGATCTTCACCTTTGAGATTAAGGGTGGCCAGGAGGCAGCTTGGAAGTTCATCGATCATCTGCAGGTGTTCTCGCTGCTCGCCAACGTGGCCGACGTCAAGTCGCTCGTCGTGCACCCGGCTACCACCACGCACTCCCAGCTCTCTGCCGAGGAGCTCGCCGAGCAGAACATCACGCCCTCCACGATCCGTCTTTCCATCGGTACCGAGAACGCCGAGGACATCATTTGGGATCTGAAGCAGGCCTTCGCCGCGCTGGACGAGTAAGGCGACTTGTGCAAGGACCCCTTGCGACTCGATAGGTATAACTGCATAAAATGCCTGCTCAAGGCGCCTGCGCAAGCAATGGTTGCGCAGGCGCCATTTTTGCATAGGAAGGGCGCTATTACAGGGTTTTTGGCATGCTTTATGCATTCGAGTTGTGGAAAACTCCTGTTGAGAGGATGTGAGTTTTACGCAATTGACGTGCGCCTTTTGAGTAAAACCGCAGGTCGCGATTTGCTCGAGGTACTATGCAGCGCGATCGAATCACACGCAGCTCAAACGCAGCAAAAACGCACTACGGAGGTTTCCAGCTACATGAGGATCGATTCACGAAAACCGAAAGCCGCCGCCCTTTCCGCCGCTCTGACCGTGGCGCTTTTGGCGGGCGCCGGCGCAACTGATGCCCACGCGGCAACACTGTCCGATACGGTTGGATCTACGCCGTCCGAGACGACGCTGGTACAGCCCGTTGATTATCGCGGCGATGGTTATGGTTCCATGCAGGAGTGGAACGCCTCGATGGAGGCCAAGCGCGATTCCCTTGAGATGCGCGCTCAGATTATCCTAAACATGTATGGTGACTATGCCACCGATGACGAGCGCGCTGTGCTGCAGGGTTGTATCGATGGTGCGGGCAGCCTTTTGACGATGGGGGAGGTCGACGCGAAGTCGACCGAGCTCGATGAGCTGCGCACTGCGCTTGAGAATGCCAAGCGCGAAGCGCTCGAGGCCGCCGCAGCCGAGGCCGAGGCCGCCGAGGCCGTTCAGGCTTCGTATTACAACGCCGGCTCCGGCTTGTCTTACACGTCTGCTGCGTATTACGCGAACGGCTCGGGTCTGACGCGCTCGAGCGGCGTCAATAACTATAACGGCCGCCGCGAGACTTATTACAGCAGCAACGTGTTGTATCACCACCGCACGGGCGAATGGACGCAGGATTCCGAGGGCTTTTGGCGCGATTCCGATGGCTACTACGTCGTTGCCGCGGGCGATAAGGCCCAAGGCTCCACGTTTACCGGTTCCAAGGGCGAGTGCAAGGTCTATGACTCCGGCTGTGCTGCCGGAACCACCGACTACTATACCGGTTGGTAATCTGCCATCAGAGCAAAATAGGCACATGATGGGCGGGCGTCTTTGCTGAGCTTTTAGGCAACGTAAAGCCGCCCTTTCTTTATGTGCGTTTGAGTTAACAGAGCCCTTACCGTGGCGGTACGCTGGGCGTATGCATGCGGGGCACACTGGTTCATGAGAAATAAGGTCTTTCTCGTGGAGGAAGTGGTCTCATGAACGCTCGAGATATCGCTATCGCCGCCGTCGCATTGGTACTTGGCTGTCTTGGCCCTACAGCTGCGTTTGTCGCAGGCATGCAGGGCTCGTGCGGGGCTGCTCCTATTGTGGTCGGCGCGCTCATCGCAGCAGCGCTGCTGGGAAGTGCGGGCGTGACCCTTTGCCGCGATGACGAGGACGAGACGCCGCAGGTGCGGCGCTAGCCGTTGTGAAGCTGGTTTTGCCCATAGATGAAGAAGGAAGCCGCCGCAAGGGGAGTGCCCTTTGCGGCGGTTTTTGCTATTGAGACTGTTGGATGCGGTGCGGCGGCGTTACCAGCTGGCCTCGATTTCGCGGATGCGCGAATAGAGCCATTCGTTTTGCGGCACCTGGATACCGTGCTTGGCCGCGAGGCGGCAGATGGTACCCGCAAATTCCTCGACCTCGGTTCTGCGTTGAGCGATGCGGTCTTGCGCCATCGAGGGCATGCCGGCGGGATCGAGCCCTTTTATGAGACGCACCATCTGCGTTAGGTCTGCCTCGGTGAGCTCGATGCCCTCGGCATTGGCGACTGCAAGCGTCTCGCGCATGGCGGAGACAAAACTGCGGAGCTGCTCGGAGCCCTGCTCCGTAGCGCTTCCGTAGGTGCCGCCGTAGGCCATACAGGTCTGGTTGATGCCGTCGTTGAGCATGAGTTTGGCCCACATGCGATGTGCGATGTCGTGCTCGACGGTATGGGCGATGCCGCAACGCGTGTAGAGCTCGTCGATGGCGATAACGGTTGCGGGGTCGGTGCCCGCTGCCGCACCAAAGCGGATCTCGCCGGCATTGGTATAGGTGAGCTCCCCGTTGAGGAATACGGCGTCCATGCCCTGGCAGATACCAAGGACGGTGTGCTCCCAGCCAAAGCGCTCGGCAATCTTCTGCTCGCTCGTGATGCCGTTGCACAGCGACGCGATCAGCGTGTCGGGTCCCACGACGCTTTCCAGGGTTTTGAGCGCCACATCGAGCCCGGTTGTCTTGACCGTGAGGATGACCAGGTCGACGGGCGTCGCCTCGCTCGCGCGGACGGACTTGAGCGCGCAGGGCTTGCCGTTGACGGTGAGCGCATCACCCGCGTGGCGCTCAAAGCGCGCGTCGTCCATAACGTATTCGACGGCGTCGTTGCCGAGCGCTTGGGCGATCATGCTGCCGTAGAGCAGGCCCACGCCGCCCTTGCCGATGAAGGCGACCTTGTTGATCTGCATGTGAATCATCTCCCCATAAAAAGGCGCCCGCGTATGGGGCGCCTGATGGATTGTATGCCGCCGGGCCATGTCGCGTGCACCGGATGGCCGTATTTAGAAGGACGAACGCATGGGAACTTATGACGCGGGGCAGACCGCAAAGACACGTGCGGGATATCCGACGCCATCACGCACCTTGGGGAAGGTGCAGAAGATGACGGCGCCCGTGGCGGGAAGCTCGTCTAGATGGTCCATGACCTCGATCTGATAGCGGTCGACCGAGAGGATGTACTGTTCGCCGGGGTAGGGGTAGGCGTCCTCACGCGTGGTCACGCTCGCCGGGTCGGTGTCAGCCGGCTCGTGGCCGATGGCGCCGATGTCGCGCTCTTCAACGAGCCACTTGATGGCGCCGAGGTCCCAGCCGGGGTAGTGGGGCTGGCCGTCCTCGTCCTTGTTCTCGAGGTCGGCGAGCTTGGACCAGTCGGAGCGGAAGGCGACGAAAGCGTCCTCGGGAATGCGACCGTGCTCATCCTCCCAGGCTTTGAGGTCCTCGATGGTCAGGATAAAGTCGGGATTCGCGGCGCACTCCTCGTGCTTGTCGATCACGCAGAGCGGATGCATAAACTCGATGGGTTCAATCTCTCCAAGGGAACGGCCGTCAACATGGAAGTGGCGCGGTGCGTCGACATGCGTGCCGTACTGCGAGGCGACCGAATACTGGAAGCAACGCATGGGGGCGAGCATGCCCTCGGGCGTGCCGGGCAGGTAGTCGAAGAGCTTGGTGGACTCAAACGGCTTAAAGCCAAACCAGTGCGGGGTGTCGCATGAGAGCGTGTGGGTGAGGTCGACCCAGCGATAATCGGTGCTTTTGAGCTGGGATGCGAGATTCCAAAGGTCGAGCGCGGGCATGGGTGACTCCTTTCATCGGGCTTTTTGCTGATGTTAAAGCGGTGCCGTGACAGCTCGATTTCTGCTGCGTTACGATACGTTCTCGATTGCGATTCCACGATGTTTCGGCCGCGTGACCATTGTGTTTCGCCTTGCCGGGGCGCTGATGGCGAAAGGAGGGGCCGTGCAATATCGCGTTGACCCCAAAAGTGGTAACCGAATATCCGCTCTGGGTCTGGGCTGCATGAGATTTCCCGGTGCGCCGGGACACCCCGATGCGAAGACAGCCGATGCCATCATTTCCCGTGCGGTGGAGCAGGGGATTAATTATCTGGATACCGCGTATCTCTATCCCGGTAACGAGGTGTGCGTGGGCGCCTCACTTGAGCGCCTGGGTCTGCGCGACCGCGTGTTGCTCGCGACTAAGTTGCCGCACGCTTCGTGCAAGTGCGCGGAGGATTTCGACCGGTTCTTCGACGAGCAACTGCGCCGCCTGCGGACCGACCATATCGACTATTACCTTATGCACAACATCACTTCGCCCGCCCAGTGGGAGCGCGTGGTGGCGTTGGGCATCGAAGACTGGATTGCGCACCAAAAGGCTGCGGGGCGTATTCGCCAGATAGGTTTTTCGTATCACGGCAGTGCGGCGGACTTCCTGACGATGCTCGACGCGTATGACTGGGATTTTTGCCAGATCCAGTACAACTACGCTGGAGAGCGCTACCAAGCGGGAACGGCGGGACTTATAGCAGCCGCCGAGCGCGGGCTCGCGGTGTTTGTGATGGAACCGCTTTTGGGCGGACGCCTGGCGGGCAAGCTGCCTCCGCGGGCCCGCGCCGTGCTCGATGACGTACGCGATCCGTACCTGAAGACGCCGGCTGCTTGGGGCCTTTCGTGGGTGTGGAACCATCCTCAAGTCACGATGCTGCTTTCGGGCATGACCGATACCGCGCAGGTGGACGAGAACGCGGTGCTGGCCGATCGGGCCCTGCCGGATTCGATGACAGCCGCTCAGCTCGATACCATCGCACGCGTGCTGGCGGAGTTTGAAAAATCGAATCGCGTGCCCTGCACGGGATGCGGCTACTGCATGCCATGTCCCAAGGGTATTAACATTCCCGGCTGCTTTGCCGCTTACAACGCGAGCTATGCGCACAGCTGGTTTACGGGGCTGTCGCAATACTTTACAGCGAGCGCGGTGCGCACGAGCGAGCCCAAGCTCGTGAGCAATTGCGTCAAGTGCGGCAAATGTGCGCGTCACTGCCCGCAACACATCGATATCCCCGAGCGTCTCGACGACGCGCGCCGACGTTTCCAGCCTGGCCCCGTAACGGCCGCGCTTAAAGTCTTCAGCAAAACTCGCTCCTCATGACCCTTTTATATCTTGTGATGGAATAGTTCCTGTTTGCGGCAGAATAGGGCGATAGCAGGAACTATTCCACCGCAACTGAAGGGAGCTGTCGTGGGCTATCGGGATTCATGTGATGATTTGCGTGAGGTTCGTTGGGGCGTTTTGGGCGCTGGGCACATTTCGCATCGATTTGCATCGTCGCTCAAGAAGGTCGACGAGGCACGGCTGGTGGCTGCGGCCGGCCGCACTCCTGCACATGTCGAGGAATTTTGTCGAGCGTTTTCGATTGATGCCGCGCACAGTTATGCCACGGCTGACGATAGCGGCGATGCGGCTTATGATACGTTGATTGCCGATCCCGATGTCGATGCAATCTACTTGGCTCTTCCACATGGCATGCATGCACATTGGGCTTGTCGGGCACTGCGCGCGGGAAAGGCCGTGCTGTGCGAAAAGCCGGCCGTTTTGAATGAAGAAGAGGCCCATGCGATCGCCTCTGTTTCCCGTGAGTGCGGTGTGCCGTTTATGGAGGCGATGAAAAATCGGTTTTGTCCGATGCATACTCGCGTGAAGGGTTTGCTTGCGTCGGGCGAGCTCGGCTGTATCGTCTCGATCGAAAGCGTGCAAAAACTCGATTATGGTGAGTCCCCTTCGAGTTATCTGCTCGATCCGTTGCAGGGTGGCTGTCTATATGACATGGGCTGCTATGCGGTCGGGTGGTTTGAGGATCTGCTTGCGGGTGCGTGCGATGTTTCGTCTCGTGAAGTTCGCTGGCGTGACGTATTAGGCGGCCGCGTGGATTGGGCCGATGAGATCCATATGAGTGTCGGCGGTATACCCATTCATATGGTGTGCGACGGCAAAGCAGCATATGAAAGCCGCTTAACGATTGCCTGCGAACGAGGTTCGGTGGAAATCGAGCGCCTCCATCGCCCCGAGCTCGCCCATGTGAAGTACTCCGACGGTCGAGTGCTCGAAATCGACGTCCCATTTGAGGTCGATGATTTTTACGGCGAAGCTTCGCATGCGACTCAGCTCATCCGGGCGGGGAAACTCGAGAGTCCCGTCATGCCCCTTGCCGCCACACAGCGCTGCGCGCAGATCATCGATGCGATTCGCTTGACGCTCTAGGCTGCGGTGCTGCTGCTCAAGGGGGCTCGGCGGACCGTGCCCCTGATGCCCCTTTTATATCTTGCGGTGGAATACGGTCTGTTTGCGCCAAAATAAGGCACCAATAGACCGTATTTCACCGCAACTGATGAGGGGGAGCTGGAGATGCTAACGATCGGGTGTCATCTTTCGACGACGAAGGGCTATCGGGCAATGGGGGAGACGGCGTTGTCCATTGGTGCCAATACCTTTGCGTTCTTTACGCGCAACCCGCGCGGTGGCAAGGCAAAAGACCTTGACATGGATGACGTGGCGGCTCTGCGCGAGCTTATGGCGCAAAACGACTTTGGACCGCTGGTGGCGCATGCCCCGTATACCTATAACCCCTGCTCCGCTAAGGAGCGGGCGCGCGAGTTTGCCTTGGAGGCTATGGCGGAAGATTTGCAGCGTCTGGAAGCACTGCCCGGCAACTACTACAACTTCCATCCCGGCGCGCATGTGGGACAGGGGGCAGACGCCGGCATTCAGATGATTGTCGACACGCTGTGCCAGGTGATGTTTGAGGGACAGCAGACGACGGTATTGCTCGAGACCATGGCGGGTAAGGGCACCGAGGTGGGCCGTAGCTTTGAAGAGCTGGCGTGCATTATCGAGGGCGTTGCCGCCAAGTGTCCAGAGCTGTCCGATAAGCTGGGCGTTTGTTTGGACACCTGCCATGTGAGCGATGCCGGCTACGACATCATCCATGATCTGGACGGCGTACTCGACGAGTTCGACCGCGTGGTGGGTATCGACCGTTTGCGTGCCGTGCACATCAACGATTCGAAGAACCCCTGTGGCGCCCATAAAGATCGTCACGAGTGCATCGGCAAGGGATACCTTGGCAGCGAGGAGTTTGGCGGCGGTATGCAGGTTATACAGAATATTGTATCGAATAGCCGCTTGCGCGCATTGCCATTCATTTTGGAGACACCGAACGAACTTGCAGGTTATGCGGCTGAAATCAAACTGTTAAGGTCGTTGCAGCAGTAATGACTGTCATAAAGTGGAGTGCTCCATTCACGTTATGGGTTTGTTTCAATCAGTTTTCTAATTGCGGATTCTTCCAAGCGGGTGCATAATAACCCTCAGTTTTTGCAGGCCCCTGAATCACGTGGGGTCATTGGAAGGAGACTGATTATGAAGCTCAAGAAGCTTGGCGCATTTGCCGCCACGGGCGCCATGGCACTCGCCCTCGCACTGACGGGCTGCGGCTCGTCCAACGCCACCTCTGGTTCCGATGCCGGTTCCAGCAGCTCTGACGACGCGAAGGTCGAGAAGGTCGATGGCTCCAAGGAGTACGCGCTCGTCAAGGACGGTACGCTGACCGTCGGCACCTCTGCCGAGTACGCTCCGTTTGAGTACAAGGACGACAACGGCGACTACCAGGGCTTTGACCTTGAGCTCATCAAGGCTATCGGTGACAAGCTGGGTCTGGATGTCGAGTACGTCAACAACGACTTCGACACGCTCGTCCCCGGCGTTGCTTCGGGCGCCAAGTATGACGTTTCCATCGCGGCTATCACCGACACGCCCGAGCGTGAGAAGGAAGTCGCTTTCTCCGATTCCTACTACATGGACGATCAGGCTATCGTGACCAAGGTCGATAACACCGACATCACGGCCGACAACTACAGCGAGAAGCTCAACAACGCCGACGCTACCATCATCGTCCAGTCTGGATCGACCGCCGAGGCCTTTGCCCAGGAGAACTTCCCCAAGGCCAAGATCGTCCCCTACAAGGACGCCACCGAGTGCTTCAGCGCCCTGCAGTCCGATAAGGGCGATGCCGTAGTCACCAACCGCTCCGTTGCCAGCCAGCTGACCGCCGAGCAGTTCAACACCTGCCAGACCATCAAGCAGGTCAGCACCGGCGAGGAGTACGCCATCGCCATCAACCAGGGCAACACCAAGCTCAAGGACGACATCAACCAGGCCATCAAGGACCTGACCGACGACGGTACCGTTGACGCCCTCATGGCTAAGTACAACATCAAGTAAAATAGTCACTTGATTGCGCGCGGGCCCTTTCCGTTTTGCGGAGAGGGCCTTTGCGCTTTTCTTGACGGAGAGCGTTTCCGTCTCGTTTTGCCGGCAACTTCTACGATAGGAGCCACCTTGTCTCGACTGAACAAAGGAGCCGCGGAGCAGCGTTTTCCACTGCCCGCCTTGCTCAAAAAGCTAGCCTGCGTCATGGCCGTGGCGCTCGCGCTGGTGTGCGCGGGGGCATATGCGCCCACGACCGCCCAGGCGCTTGAGACCGCAAAGATCACCGCCCGACCCAATACCGGTTCGGGCAGCGCTGTGGTCGGCGGCACCGAGACGCGAATTACCTGGGAAGTTCAGGCCGATGCCGACGAGGAGCTGAGCGGTCTTTCGCTGACGTTTGTCGACGGCACGACGTTTGGTGCCGATGACACGCGATTGACGATGCTCTCGGGCGATGACCTCATGGACCGTACGCCCATGAAGCCTACGTGCAAGGTCGACGGCCAGACGCTCAAGATCGATTTTGGCGAGACGGCTCCGGCCGGCGGCTATTTCCGTGTCGAGGTCTACGGCGTGACCTTCCCCGTCGAGGGCGGCGACGAGGCTTTTAGCGGCACCTACACGTTGGCTGACGGTTCAACCAAGAAGATCTCAAAGATTCCTTCCGTCGAGATTAAGGGCGTGACGGCATTCGATAACTTCCTGGCCGACCTTAAGGAGCAGCCGTGGGTCGAGGCATGGAATTCCAACATGTTCCTTCGCCTGTTCCTGAACCCGGTCATTTTGGTTCAGAGCCTGCCGATCGTCTTCAAAGGCTTCCTCATGTCGCTCTCGATCGTGCTCGTGGCATTTCCGTTGGCCATTCCCTTTGGCTTTGCCTTGTCACTCATGCGCATCTCCAAGTCGCGCATCCTGCGTTGCCTTGCCGGCATCTATGTGAATATCATCCGCGGTACGCCGGCGTTCCTGCAGATCTACATCGCGTTCTTTGGCCTGCCGCTGGCCGGCGTCAAGGTTGACGATTATGTGCTGGGCGTCATCGTCATGGCCATGAACTCGTCCGCCTACCTGTGCGAGATCTTCCGCGCCGGTATTCAGTCGATCCCCAAGGGCCAGAACGAGGCCGCGCGCTCGCTGGGCATGAACGCCTTCCAGACGCTGCTCTACGTTATGATTCCGCAGACGTTCCGCAATGTCCTGCCTACGCTGACCAGCGAGTTTATCCTGCTTTACAAGGATACGTCGCTGCTCGCGGCCGTGGGCGTGGTCGAGATCGTCATGAACGCCCGTACCATCGTGGCCACGACGGGTTCCATTACGCCGTATGTGGTTGCCGCGCTGTTCTACCTGGTCATCACCCTGCCGCTTGCTCGCTTGGTGAGCGGTCTTGAGGCGAGGCTTCTGGGGACGGCCGAAACCAAGAAGAAGCGTCCCGCCAAGAGCGCTGGACAGGTCGTCGCGACGCCCGCCGACCACATCGCCGGTCTGTAAGGAGGTTCTATCATGAGCGAAACCAATAACTCGAACGAGGTCGTCGTCAGCATCAAGAACCTCCAGAAGGCCTTCGGCGATAACGTGGTCCTGCGCGACATCGATCTGGATGTGCACAAGGGCGAGGTCGTCGTAGTCCTGGGTCCTTCGGGCTCGGGCAAGTCGACGATGCTTCGCTGCATCAATCGCCTGGAGCATCCCACGAGCGGCTCGATCGTCGTTGAGGGCGTGGACGTTTGCGCCAAGGGCGTCGACCTTAACAAGGTACGTACGCATCTGGGTATGGTGTTCCAGCAGTTCAATTTGTTCCCGCACCTGTCAGTCAAAAAGAACGTCATGCTCGCACAGCAAAAGGTACTCAAGCGCAGCAAGGAAGAGGCCGAGAAGATTGCCGTCGAGGAGCTGACCAAGGTCGGTCTTGCCGAGCGCATCGACTTTATGCCGAGCCAGCTCTCGGGCGGTCAGCAGCAGCGCGTGGCGATCGCCCGCGCCCTGTCGATGAACCCGCACGTCATGCTCTTTGACGAGGCCACGTCGGCGCTCGACCCCGAGCTTGTTCGCGACGTCCTGGGCGTCATGCGCGACCTGGCACGTGATGGCATGACTATGATCGTGGTGACGCACGAGATGGGCTTTGCCCGCGACGTCGCCGACCGCGTCGTCTTTATGGACGGTGGCGTTATCGTGGAAGAGGGTACGCCGAGCGAGGTCTTCGACCACCCCAAGAGCGAGCGCACCAAGGCGTTCTTGGGCAATATCTCGTAGCGGCGCGTCGAAATTGTCGATATAACAAACGGGGATCGGATAGTATCCGGCCCCCGTTTTTGTTTGGGCATGAGCGACTGTTGTTGTGCGGTGCTCGGCTGTTAGTTGCCTTGCGACTTTCTGGCGGCTTCGTTAGGCCAGCTCCGCTCCCAGGGCCTTGCAGGCCGCCTCGCCCTCATCGTCGGGCGCATCGTAGCAGATGGTGGAGTCCACGACGTTGACGCCGGCCTCGTCGGCGTCGGCTTTCCAGTTATCCATCCACTCGCCCTCGGCCCACGAATAGGAGCCAAAGAGGACGACCTTCTTGTCGCCGAGGACTTCCTTGACCTCATCCCACATCGGCTGGAACTCGTCGTACTCGAGCTCCTCGGACCCCATGGCGGGGCAGCCGAAGGCGAAGGCGTCATAGTTGGTGACCTTGTCGGCAGAGAAGTCGGCGCAGGAGATGACCTCAGCCTCGGCACCCGCGGACGTGGCGCCTTCGGAGACGAGGTTTGCCATGGCCTCGGTGTTGCCCGTGCCGCTCCAGTAGACGACGGCGATCTTGCTCATGTTGAGTCCTTTCAGTTGTGCGGCAGGTTGCCGCGGCTTCTATGTTCTATCGGGTTGCCTGGGCAAGTTGCGCCAAGCTGCAGCCCTGCTGATAGACAAAGGTGAGGTATTGAGTGCAAGCGCGGTAGGCGTCAAACATCGCAAGCGCTTGCTCGACATTCGTGTAGACCTTCCAGGCCCCAAAGACCTTGTAGTTCTCGCCGCGCTGGACGATAAACTCGTGCACGTCGTCGTAGGGATATCCAAGGAAGTAGCCTATTTCGTGCGGAAACTCGCAGGTGCAGTCGTTGCTGCAGCTAGCTTGCTGGGGTAGTGCGCATCGAGTCTGGCTACAAGCGCATTCCGCGACGTTATTGCTCGCGAGCGTGATGCGTGATGCCAAATGCACAAGGCATGTCGAAAGGTCTCTCGTGTCGTAGCCTTCCGAGGCGAGCGCTGTTTGGGCGCGAGGGTCTGCGAAATAGGTGGCGAGGCTTTTGGCTCGGTACACGTACACGAGTGCTCCGCAGGGCCGCCAGACCAAAACACTCAGGTGGATGCCGAGCGGGTCAAGCTCGCGATTGCACTGGGCGATAACGTTGAGCAGGCGTGCTCGACGTTCTGCGATGGTTTCGGTTGTGGTCGAGCCGTTCCCGTGGGCGTAGGTGCCTGGATAGGTAAAGAGCGATGCCGGCTTGATGCCCGCGAGCGTGGGAGAGCAGTTGCGCACGACCGCTGCCTGAAACGTTGGGATATCTATGGTTCGAGTCACGGCGCTCCTTACGGATCTAAACTGTTAGCCTAGGAAAACTTATACACGAAAGTAAGCCATGGTCAACAAAAAAGTTTGAAGAGGGAAACTAATTGACCGAACAGACATGATTTTGGGTTAAGATGGGGACACCCCATGGGGGTATAGGTATAAGAGTTTGGAGAAAGGGGATCGCATGGAAGACTTGCTCAACCCTGCGAATCTCATCGTGCTGGCCGTCATTGCCGTCGGCATGTTTTTTGGACTGCGTCGCATTGCCGCTTCGACACACGGGAAGAGTTGCTGCAGCGATGGTGCGAGCGGCAAGAAGGCCAAAAAGGTTGTTGTGGTGGATACCGATGTGTCACACTATCCCTATAGCGATGAGCTGCTCATCGGCGGCATGAGCTGTGACGGCTGCGCTCAGAATGTGGCCAATGCCCTCAATGCACTGGATGGCGTGTGGGCAACGGTGACGTATGCGGACCACACAGCACGCGTGCGCTCTAAGCAGCCGGTTGATCGTGATGTCCTCGAGACGGCCGTGAAAGACGCGGGCTACTACATCATGACGCTGTAAGCGTCGCTCTGGATGCGCTTCCTTGGCTAGGCTCGTCCGCGCAGTTCGATGTCTTGGATGTCGTCGAAGTCGATGGCGATGTCTCGGAGCTTGAGGAGCTTGAAGGCGGGGAGCGCCTCGTCGAGGATGCCGGTGCGGCTGCGATAGCCGTATGTATCGTAATAGGTGACACGAACCAAGTCGCCACGTTTGAGGCCCTCGAGCTTATGCGAAAGCTCGAGGGCTTTTTCTTCCGTGAGCTCACGTTTTGGCTCGATGGTGATTTCCTGCTTGCGCACGAGTTCGTAGTATCCCGTGAGGGCGGCAAAGGGCATAAACTGTGCGGCGCGGTTGGCGCGCACGGCACCGTTGGCAGTGAGGTTGGGGTCGGCGGCGCGGCGTCTGCCCTCGGGGTCCGCCAAGCGCTCGAAGGCGGTCGGCGGGCGCACGGGCTGTTGTTTGGGTTTAGGCACGGTGTCCTCCAACTTGTTCGTTGCGTTCGCGCGCGGTGGCGCCGGCGGTAAAGCTTAATCCCTTGACGAGCGCGTTCTTGCCGTACTTGCCTTTCACGGCCAGGACGGTGCGCGCCAGGTCGCGCTCGCGCTCATCGGCCTCGATATCGCTGAATAGATCGATGGTGGCAAATTCCTCGGGCATGAGGTTGCCAAATCCCAGGTTGATGCGCTTGACCGGTCGTTTGGGATCGACAGTCTGCGCCCAGAGCTCATCGAAATAGCCCATGATCTTCTTAAACGAATTGGTACGCTCGCTCAGCTTTCGCGAGGCGTTAGAGTGCGCAAAGAGTGCGGCATAGCCACCGCGCGGTTTGCCGCCATGCTCTCCCACAAAGATGCCATCGATTGCCTGCGCTTCGCGCACCAGGCGACGCCGTTCGTCATCGCGCTGGACGGGCTTGGGCGCACGGGGCGCGAGCTCGGGGCCGGCGGTTGCGGTGGGTTCGATACTCGATGTGCTCGAGCGCAGGTGCCCGCATCCGTCCACATACTGCGCTGTACCGCTGGCGTCGAGGCGGCGTATGTCGGCGCGTTCGCTCGCGTAGCCCACAAAGAGCGAGATGCTGTCGCAGACCACGTGCTTATCGACCAAGTCTAAAACGGCGTTGTCGACCATCTCGCGCAAGACGGTATAGGCCTGTTCGTAGGCATAACCCTTCGAGAGCACCTGTCCTGTGGTGGTCGAAGTTGCTTGCGGGCGATAGGCTTGGATATCGGCGATGGTTGTCGGCTCGCGCCCGAAGGCATGGTCGATGAGATATTCGGCATTGACGCCGAGCTCGTCGTAAAGCAGGTTTTCGTCGAGCGCCGCGACGCCCATCAGATCGTAGACGCCGTATTTCTCGAGGCGGGCTGCCACGCCGGGACCGATGCCCCAGATATCGGTGATGGGACGATGGGGCCAGATCTCCTTGCGAAAGGTCTCGTCGTCGAGTATGCCGATGCGGCTGGGTACGTGCTTGGCGGTAATGTCGAGCGCTACCTTGGCCTGGAATAGGTTGGGGCCGATGCCGACCGTCGCCGTGATGCCGGTGCGCGCGAGGACCTCGTCGCGCAGCGTGCAGGCGAACCCTTCCGCATCTGTGTGATAGAGGTCCAGATAGGGCGTCACGTCGATAAAGCATTCATCGATTGAATAGACGTGAATGTCTTGCGGACTTACGTATTCCAGATAGATGCCGTAGATTTGCGCCGACACCTCCATATAGTGCTGCATGCGCGGTACGGCCGTGATGTAGTCGATACCATCGGGAATCTCGAATAGGCGGCAGCGATTGTGAATCCCTAAGTCCTTCATGGCCTGCGTGATGGCGAGGCAGATGGTCGTGCGCCCGCGCGATTCGTCGGCAACGACCAGGTTGGTGGTGAGCGGATCGAGCCCACGGTCGACGCACTCGACGCTGGCATAAAACGTCTTGAGGTCGATGCAGATATAGGTGTGCTGCTCGTGCGCCATCCGTGTCCTTTCATCAAACACATGTTCTTATCGAATACCTGTTCGATAATACCCGCTCGTCCGGACGTCGTCAAAACCTGTCAAAAAGGGACTGGTTTGTTTTGGTAGGTACGGTCGTGCGGTTGGATCGGGTTTTAACGCAGCTCTAAAGAGTGCGAAACAGCTCGGAAAACCTCGCTTCGTAGCATGAGCCTAACGATTGATACCGCCTATACGCACGGAAGGGTTGTGGAAAAGATGGTCAATTATGGGTTTGGTATGCCGACGCGCCTTGTTGCGGATGGAGACGTGGCTCGCTGGTGCGGACGATTGGTCGCTCACTACGGTGGCACCAAGGCGCTGGTCGTGTTGGGCGGTGACAAACATACGCACGATGAGCTCGTCTCGGCGGCGCTCGGCTCGCTTGATCGAGCTCTACTCGAACGCGTGCTTTTTCGCTGCGGCTTGGTCGGGGGCGATGGGGGAGACGATTTGGTCGATGAGGCCGTAGCCCTGGCGACCGACGAAGGCGTGGACTTTGTCCTGGCGATTGGCGATGCCGATACTGCCGGCTTTGCGCGCGAGCTCGCGCGTCGCATGGCGGCGCTCGATGCCGGCGAAGACGGCTTTGTCCCTTATGGATGTATCGTCTCGGAGGGCAAGGTGCCTGCCGTCGTGGGGGCCGGCGAGGTTCCCGTTTTTGCCATCATCGCGCCCGAACTGCTGGAGGGCATCGGGTCTCCTCTGCGTGAGTTGCTCGGTAGCGTCTGCGCTGCGGCCTAATATTTGGCATAAAGGGATAGGTTATTTTTGATTGGTAAAGCGTTTGACCTGCCAAATTAAACCTGTCCCTTTTTGGTCGGTTGCCGTTTGGGGGCCGATTGGCAACGCTCGCTGATTATAGTCTTGACCTGCGCTAGAATAGTGGCATCTGAATGTCCGGGCGCATGGAGGCGTGCGCCCGTATGCTGAGGAGGACTCTATGGCAACTGTTGCCGCACCTATCGATGCTACGTCGACTGCCGCTTGGAAGGCGCTCGAGGCCCATCAGGAGAAGCTCGAGGCCGAGGGTATCGACCTCAAGGCCTGGTTCGCCGCCGATGCCGAGCGCGTGAACAAGCTGAGCTTTGACGCCGGTGACCTGCACTTCGACCTGTCCAAGAACCTGGTGACTGATGAGACCGTCAAGCTGCTGTGCGATCTTGCCCGCGAGGTGAAGCTCGAGGAGCGCCGCGACGCCATGTTCTCCGGCGAGCACATCAACACCACCGAGGACCGCGCCGTCCTGCACACCGCGCTGCGCCGCCCGGCAACCGAGAAGGGCCAGCTCATCGTCGACGGCCAGGACGTCGTCGCCGACGTGCACGAGGTTCTCGACCGCATGTACGCCTTTGCCGAGCGCGTGCGCTCCGGTGAGTGGAAGGGCGTTACCGGCAAAAAGATCGAGCACCTGGTGTCCATCGGCATCGGCGGCTCCGACTTGGGCCCGGTCATGGCTTACGAGGCCCTGCGCCCCTATGCCGACGCCGGTATCGACTGCCGCTATATCTCCAACATCGACCCCAACGACCAGGCCGAGAAGCTCAAGGGCTTGGATCCCGAGACCACGCTCGTGATCATCGTCTCCAAGACCTTCACCACGCTCGAGACCCTCACCAACGCTCGCGAGGTCAAGACCTGGATGCTCGAGCAGCTCAAGGCTCAGGGCGCCATCGACGGCTCCGATGAGCAGAACGCCGAGGCCGTGGCAAAGCACTTCGTCGCCGTTTCCACCGCGCTCGAGAAGGTCGAGGCCTTCGGCATCGACCCCGCTAACGCTTTTGGTTTCTGGAACTGGGTCGGCGGCCGCTACTCCGTCGACTCCGCCGTGGGTCTGTCGCTGATCGTCGTGCTCGGCCCCGAGCGCTTCCAGCGGTTCCTCGAGGGCTTCCATGCCATCGACGAGTACTTCTGCAACACGCCGCTCGAGAACAACGCCGTCGCGCTGATGGGCCTGCTCAACGTCTGGTACGTCAACTTCTTCGGTTCCAAGAGCCACGCCGTGCTTCCGTACTGCCAGTACCTGCACCGTTTCCCGGCCTACCTGCAGCAGCTCACCATGGAGTCCAACGGCAAGCATGTCCGCTGGGACGGCAGCGCCGTGACCTCCGACACCGGTGAGATCTTCTGGGGCGAGCCCGGTACCAACGGCCAGCATGCCTTCTACCAGCTGCTGCACCAGGGCACCGTGGTGGTTCCGGCCGATTTCATTGCCTTCGCCAATACCGCCAACCCTGCGACCGACAGCGGCCAGGACGTGCACGAGCTGTTCCTGGGCAACTTCTTGGCCCAGACCAAGGCGCTCGCCTTTGGCAAGACGGCCGACGAGGTTCGTGCCGAGGGCACGCCCGAGCAGATCGTCCCGGCCCGCTGCTTTGAGGGCAATCGCCCGACGACCTCGATCTTCGGCGACACGCTGACCCCGCTTGCACTCGGCGAGCTCATCGCCCTGTATGAGCACATCACGTTTGTCGAGGGCACGGTCTGGGGCATCGACTCCTACGACCAGTGGGGCGTCGAGCTGGGCAAGCAGCTTGCCAAGCAGATCACTCCAGCCTTCCATGACGACGCCGCCAAGGCCGAGCAGGACGCTTCGACCCAGGCGCTCATCGAGTTCTACCGCGCTCACCGCAAGTAGTCGCTGCTGTTAACGCATCGCGCCTTATAGTCAGGGGCCCGTATCCCATCGGATGCGGGCCCCTTTGCTTTGCCGTGGCCCCGGGGCGCACGGCCTTTAAGGATCTTCGCCGGAGCGTCGCGTGCTGCGAGGGCCCTGCGTCTAGAGCTCGGCCTCCGCATGGCCTCGCTGCGCCTCGGGCAGCTCCCCGTAGAGCGGATGGTCTTCGAGCCTAAAGCGCTCGACCTGTTCGGGAGTGCAGCCGCGCACAAAGAGCCACGAGCGATCGATCGGCGTCGCCATGAGCGTGCTGGGCAGCGCGTCGGCGCGGTCGGAAAACACCCGGGCGCTCTCGGGATCCTGGAACGCCAGCACCAGATGCGTGTCGCAGTTGCCCATGATGGAGCGTGCGCGTGCCTCGCCATAGAGCGCATCGAGCTGGTTGGTCGACTGCAGCAGCAGCGTTGCCCAGATGTTGCGGCTTCGGATAATCGAGAGCACGTTGTCGATCTGGGGGATCTGCAGATTTGCGAAGTCATCGAGCATAAAGCGCACGGGCACGGGCAGGCTGCCGTCGGGCTGCCTATCGGCCTCACGAATGAGGCCCATAAACGCCTGCGAAATAAAGAGGCCGGTCAGCGGATCGAGATTGCGGTCAATATCGCTCACGGTTACAAACAGGGCGCAGGGGGTGTGTCCCATGGAAGCGAAGTCCACCTGATGGCACTCACGATAGAGCTGTGCCGCACCGTCGAATCCCAGACACATGACCTTTTCGGCAAGGATGCCGACGATGCTCGCGTGCATGCGCTCGGCATTTTGCGTAATGGCGTAGCGCCGCCATAGCGAGAGGGCATAGCTTTGGGGGTCGGTCGTGATCAGGTCGTCAAACAATCGACCTGTGGCACCGTCCTGCAGGTGCTCGATCAGCTTGATGACCGAGCTGATCGTCTGCTCGTCGGCGGGTAGCTGTTCGGTGACGTAGGCGATAAGACACGACAGCAGGTTTGCCGCCGCATGATCCCAAAAAGGCTGGTTGTTGTCCTCGATGGGGCAGATGGCCTTTGCCACCGAGAGGATGTCCTGCTGGTTGGGCCTGCCGTCCGCCTTGCGGTGAATGTGCCTCAGGGGGTTGTAGCCGCAGCGCTCGATGCCGGGCGCAAGGGCCGGGACGGTGTTGAGGTCGGCGAAGTTGAGACATTGCACGCGGTAACCGTGGGCTGCCAGCACGGGTCCCACTTCGCGACAGAGCGTGCCTTTGGTGTCGAGCACGATGTAGCTTGCGTTCATTTGCAGCAGGTTGGGCTTGAGGACGTTTCGGGTCTTGCCGGCTCCCGAGGGGCCGATCACAAGTGCATTGTTGTTGAGTCCCGTTTGGCGGGTGTCGCAGGAAAGCGTTCGATCCTTGGCGAGGATGGTGGACGATGCGGACTCAGATGCGGCGAGACGGCTGGCGAGGTTAGACATGGGCGACCTCCTTGGTGGTCGAGAGGATTTCGTGGGCAAAGCCGAGCTCGACGGCGCGCTCGGCCGAAAGGTAGGTGTCTTTTGCAGTGAGGGACTGGATGCGCTTGGGCGTGAGGCCGCTGCGGTCCGAGAGGATTTGCGTGAGGGTCTTGCGGGTCTGCATGAGACGCCGGCTGGTTTCCTGCAGCGCAAGTGCCGAGCCGCCTGCCCCCTGGGGGATCAGCGGGTCGTGAATCATGAGCTCTGCATGGGGCGCCATACGGCGATCGTCGCCGCCCATAAAGATCACGGCGCCCATGGACGCGGCGAATTCCAGGCAGACGGTGCGGATGGGGCACGATGCGAGGCGCATGGCGTCATAGATCGCAAGGCCCGATCGCACGCTTCCGCCGGCGCTGGCGACAAATATGGTGATGGGGCGGCTGGAGTCGGTGGCATCGAGCAGGCGGATCTGCTGGCATAGGTCGTGGGCCATCGGGGTTTCGATGTTTCCCATGACGGAGAGCTCGCGACGGGCGAGTATCTCATCGTAAATGCTGGTGAGCGTGATGCCTCGGGCGGATTCACGCATGGTGAGGGGGCTGATGATGGGGGAATGATTGGTGTCCATGAGGACTCCTTTCTGTTGGTTGTGTTGTGGAATAGGATTGTTGCCCGCGGAGGGGCTGGCGGGCTACAGGGTTCGTCCGAGCCTGAGATCGAGCTCGGTTGTGGGGCAGGCTGCCTGTTCGTGCGGCTCGCAAGCGCCAAGGGCTCCAAAGCGATAGAGCGTTGCGGCGGGCGTGGTGTAGGAGATACTCGGTGGGGGGGGGTGGGTGGGGGGCGAGCCGCAGCTGATGCTCGACAGGGGCACATCCGTCATTTTTGTAATGAGCCGCGTAGTACTGCGCGATGCTGGCGTTCATCTCGCTGCCATTGCGATGGCGCTCAAACTGGCGTCTGCAGGTCTCGATGATCTTTGCTACCGACTTGGGTGCCGTCGCGGGAACAAGGGCGAGATAGCCCTCAAATAGCTCGTTGATGCTCGGGAGGCACAGCAGGTCGATCAGCGTCCTTATGGCTGCTCCCTCGGCAGAAAAATGCGCGGTCATGCGGTTATATCGGTTGCGGTCGACGATGGCCGCATGGGGTCTTGGAGTTTTCTGCCCTGTGGTCCCGGGCTTTTGCCGCGCCTGTGTATTGAGCTCGACGTTGCAGCGCTTGAGGCCGTCCAACGGAAGGAACAGTGCGGTGCGCAGGGTGTTCCGCTTGCTTTCGAGTTCATGACGCTCGTCGGGTTCCCATTCGAGCTTGAGTTTCGTGTCGAGCGCCGTAAGCATATGGGCTAGGCAGCCTACGGTAAGAACGTACGAATCGTTGTCGCGTTTTGGGGCATAGGGGTCTGTCAGCTTGCGAATGTCGGGGTCGCCCATGATCTTTGTACAGCGCTTCAGCAGTTGAGGGTGGTCGGCCAAGATCGTCGCGAGCGGTAGCGACGCGTAGTTCTTGATGGTCGCGGCGGCAAAGGCGGCGTCATATTCGTTTGCATATGCTCGCTCAATGCGGGCATCCAGAATGCTTTTCTTATCGCCGTCTTCAGCGCGGTGGTTTGTCATAGCTTCTCCAATCGGTTGATGTTCGTGCTGTTTGTTGATGTGTTGGTTGTCGTGAGTGATGTGCTTGCCGTGGGTGATGTGCTGACGTTGGGGTGCTATGCGGTTTTCAATGAGCCCGTGAGGCAGTTGCTGCAGGGGCGGGATGGAACGGCCCATGCAAGGCGGAAGGCATCGTGCTCAAAATCGAGACAGCAATGCCCTGGGTGCCTCACATGTGGCAGTTACCTCATTAAGTTGTCATTGCGTTTGGGGTTGTACTTTGCCGATCTTCTTTCTCTTACACGCTAAAAACTGAAATTTCATATGCTCGATCTACTTAAAACCGCAACGGCGGTCTTTTATCAACTTATATGTCGGAACGCGTCTTTGCAAGTACTTTTTTGCGTTTGTTTCAAATGGGGTGGTTTTGCAACCGTCACGCGCCACGCTATGCGAACGTGCCCCTTTTCTGTTGTCGGTCGGATACGATGAGTCGCGTGACGTCGTCAGAGGTCGAATTCGACCGCTAACGACGTTGTGCAGCTCATCATTTCTGGCCGCAAACAGTAAAGGGGCATGAGGGTGTATTGAGGGGGGATGTCTTGCTGTCGGCATCCGCGTGCGGTGCCATTCGCTGTCTGTAAATATACGTTTACAGCTAATTTCATACCACTTGTCGGAATGCGGACGCTGTCCTTGTATGTCGGGCGTACATTGAACGTGGTATTTCGCGTGAAACCACGAATCGGTTGTCAGTCCTGAACAAGGAGGCCCAGCATGACACTTGCCAAACCCATCAATAAATACATCGACTATATCGATGCCCCCGAGGACACGTTTGAGCAGTATGTCGAGAAGGCGTTAAAGTACAACTTTCGCTGCGTATTCGCGAACCTTCAGGAGTACGAGACGGGCCGCGCCATGCTCGAGGGCTCTGACATCATCCTTGCCGGCGCCATCGACTTTCCCCAGGGCACTATGACGCTTGAGGAGAAGCTTGCGAGGTTTGAGGAATACGCTGCGTGTGGCTTTACCGAGATTGACTACGTTTTGAATCAGGGGTCGATCGAGAACCGCGATTTTGATGCCATCGAGCGCGAGATGACTACCATTGCTGATTTTTGTCGCGCGCATGGCATCACTGACAAGGTAATCGCCGAGATGTGCAAGCTGGACGGCGACGACGCCGCCAAGCGCCGTGTATGCGAGATCGCGCTGGAGGCCAAGCCGGGATTCCTTAAGACATCGACCGGCAGAAGCTTTGGCGGTGCTAAGCTCGAGGACGTGCGGCTGATGCACGAGGTGCTCGGCGATGCCGTGGCAATCAAGGCGGCGGGCGGTATCCATAATTACGAAGAGGCTTGCGCATTCATCGAGGCCGGCGCCAGCGCGTTAGGCGCATCGGCGGGCATCGCGATCGTCGAGGGCGCACCGACGGATGAGCGTCGCTAGCAGACGTATTTGACCTGAGCGATAAAGCTTCACGACCACACGCCGTTCATGTTCGAGACAATATGACTTTTTGCCCGTTGTAAACGGAGTCGCGATGGGTGTTCTGTATGATGGCTCAGACAAGGTTGTTCAATGACAGGGAGGCATATATGGCAATCAAAGCCATCGCGATGGATATCGACGGTACGCTCACCAACGATCAGAAAGTGATCAGCCCGCGTACGCGCGAGAAGCTGCTCGCGGCGCAGGAATCGGGTATTAAGCTCATCTTGGCTTCGGGTCGTCCCGCCTGGGGTCTTCACGCCTTGGCGCAGGAGCTCGACCTTCAAAACCATGACGGTCTGTTAGTTGCCTTTAATGGCGCGCATGTGGTCGACGCTCAGACCGATGAGGTCCTTTTTGACCAAGCCATGCCGGCTGACGAGCTGCACCGTCTGATTGATCATCTGCGCAATTTTGACGTGATCCCTATGATTTCGCTCGGTCGCGATTTGCACGTCGAGGACTCGTACCATTGCATGATCACGCTGCCTGACGGCTCTCAGAAAAACATCGTCAAGTATGAGCGCGATGCGTGCGATCTTAAGATCCGCGAGGTGGAAAGCCTGCATGAGGTCGTTGATGCTTATCCCGTGGACAAGCTGCTGACGGCGGGCGATCCGACCTACCTGCAGGCGCATTACGCGGAAATGTATGCGCCCTTTACCCAGACGCTTTCGGGCATGTTTACGGCTGACTGGTACTTTGAGTACACGGCGCCCGGTATCGACAAGGCCCGTGCGCTCGAGGGTGCCCTGCCCAAGCTCGGCATCGATGCCAGTGAGGTCGTATCGTTTGGCGACGGCCAGAACGACAAGTCCATGATTGAGTGGGCCGGCACCGGTGTTGCCATGGGCAACGCCGTCGATGAGGTTAAGGCTGTGGCCCAGATGGTGACCGCCAATAACAACGAAGACGGTATTGCGGTGGCGCTGGATAAGCTGCTGGGTTAGAATCGCCGATAATGCATGGTTCGGGCGCCTGCTTACAGGCGCCCTTTTGTTAGGGAGGGTGCCGTGTCTGCATTTCCGTTCGACGCCGTTATCTTTGACATGGACGGTGTCATTGTCGATACCGAGTATTACTACCTGGGCGAGACTGCCGCGTTTGCCAAAGAGCTTGGGTTGAACCTGACTCAAGAGGAGTTGAATGGGCAGGTCGGTACCTCGCATCAGTTCTTCCTGCATATGCTGGTCGATTGGTTTGAGCGTGCCGGTAAGGGGCATTTCACTGGCGAAGAAGCGTTGGCCCGTTGGGACGAGTGGGCGCATACGCGTCCGCGCGACTATCAGACTTTGATTAACCCAGGCGCCGTGGATACGATTCGAGAGCTGCCGCGCCGTGGCGTTCGCGTGGCGCTTGCCAGCTCGTCTCCCGTGGATAGCATCGAGGAAGTGCTCAACGCATGCGGGCTGTCTGATGCCTTTGAGTATGTGGTGAGCGGCGAGCAGTTTAAGGAGAGCAAACCCGAGCCCGATATCTACTTGCATGCGCTGGACTTGCTGGGGCTGCCCGCGGACCGCTGCTGCTGCGTTGAGGATTCGGTGCCTGGCATCACTGCCGGCAAGCGAGCCGGCCTGACAGTCATTGCCAAGCGCGAGGAGCGCTTCGGCTTTAGCCAGGATGCCGCGGACAAGATCATCGACCAGCTGCCGGAGCTGCTCACGCTTTCTTAGGAGCGCGGTAGTTGCGCGTTTTTCGGGTCTGATGAGTAAATAGCCAACATTTTGGTGCGACACCTAGCATACTTTAAGCTAATGCGGGCTTAAGGACTTGTTGAATGCCCCTAAGTCCGTTTTAGACTTAATTGTGCTTGGAGAGGGTATATGCCACCGACTGAAGGGCTAACTGACGGTAAAGCAGCGATACCGCTGTACCAACAGGTTATCGATATCATCAAAAACGAAATCAACTCCGGTGCCTACAAGGCAGGCGCGCGGATACCCAACGAATTCGAATTGGCTGAGAGCTATAAAGTTGGCCGCGTTACCGTGCGACGCGCTATTGAGGAGCTCGTCCAACAGGGCTATCTAACGAAGCGACAGGGGAAAGGCACGTTTGTCAATGCCCCCAAGCTCAAACGCAAGATTCGCCAGAAGGATGACGTCCAGAGTTTTTCGGACGCATGCCGCGTAAACGGAATGGAACCGGGGGCGCGTGTCATTTCGAGAAAGATGCTGCCGGCGGATTCCACCGAAGCACAGTTCTTTGGTGTTCCCGTTGGAACTGACTTGATCTGCGTTGAGCGCGTGCGTACTGCCGATGGCGTCCCTGTCATGCTCGAGAACAACATATATGTTTACGAGGACAACGCCTATCTATCAACGGCACCTCTATCTAACCAATCCATTTTTGAGTTCGTGCGCAACCGGACGGGCCGCACGCCCGCGTTTACCGACCCATGCACGCTTGAGATCGCGTGCGCGTCGCCCGAGGTCGCTCGGTTGTTGGCAGTTCCCGTTGGCGAACCCTTGTTTTATATGGAAGCCTTCTTTTTCGATGAGCAGCGGCGGCCGTTTATCATCGGTCGTCAGCGGATCGTTGGGTCTCGCTACGTTTTTGACATCTAGGACATTGCGTATGGAAACGCCCGGTGAATCATCTCACCGGGCGTTTTCATACCGTTCACGGCGCAAACGCAACCGTTCAACCGCGTTGCGGCAATCAGTTTGAAATTATCTTGATGACGAGAAAAGCTGCTGGTAATCTATAGAACGTCATAGAACGTTTGCCTTGTGCAAACGTTGAGGCGAGATGCGATGCAGTCTCGAGTTCTTTGGAGGTATCTATGTCAGATACGAAGGCGAAGAAGACAAACAGACGTTTTAAGTTCAAATTACCGCATGTCTATACGATCATGTTCTTGCTGATCGTTGTCTTTGCGGTCTTGACTTGGATCGTTCCCTCTGGTCAGTATCAGCGCAAGATGATTTCGACAGCGGCGGGCGAGCGTGAAGTCGCCGTTGCTGGAACCTATGAACAGGTCGATAAGAACTACACCGATTCCGAAACCGGCGAGACCATCAATCTGGGCCAGGATATCTTTGCGGTCCTGCAAGCGCCTACTAAGGGCATCCAGGAGGCTACCGACGTCGTTGCGTTCGTCTTATTGATTGGCGGATCGTTCGCAATCATCACCAAGACCAACGCTTTGAATGCCGGCATGAGCCGTGTGATTAAAAAGCTCAAGAACAAGGACATCCTCATCATCCCCATCACGATGACGTTGCTGTCCATTTGCGGCACTACGTTTGGTATGTCTGAGGAAGCCCTGCCGTTCTATGCCATCTTCATTCCCATCATGATGGGTATCGGTTATGACTCGATGACGGCATTCATCATCTGCTTCCTTGGTCCTAACCTGGGATATTGTGCCTCGACCATCGATCCGTTTAACGTCTTGATCGCACAGGGCATTATCGGCATCGAGGGCAATCCTCAGCTGTGGCTGCGCGCCGTTTCTTGGGTCATCTTCACTGCCGTCGGTATCGCATGGGCCATGCGCTACGCTATGCGCGTCAAGAAAAACCCCGAGTCGTCCATTACGTACGAGGACGATAAACTCAAGCGTATCGAGTTTTCCGTGACCGATGCCTCCATCGAGGAAGAGTTCACTATCCGTCAGAAGCTCGTGCTTATCGATTTTGCCTGCGGTATGGGCATTATCGTCTGGGGTCTTGTTACCCAGGGTTGGTACATGAATGAGATTTCCGCCGTGTTCCTTGGCATGGGCTTGCTTGCCGGTATCCTGGGCGGTCTTGACCAGCAGACGATTGCTGAGGAGTTCGTTAAAGGTCTCGCCGACTTTGCGTACGCCGCTATCGTTATCGGTATCGCTCGCGGCATTCTGGTCATCGCCGAGGGCGGCATGATCATCGACACCATTCTCCAGGCGCTCGCTACTGCGCTCGCCGGTGCACCCGCCGCCGTCTACACCACGTTTATGTATATCGTCCTTGGCCTGCTCTCTTTGCTGGTTCCCTCGAGCTCTGGCCTGGCGGCGCTCACCATGCCCGTCATGGGTCCGCTGACCGAGCTTATGGGCCTCAATCCCGAGGCCGCCGTTACCGCGCTCCAGTTTGCCAATCAGACCATCAACACCATCAGTCCCGTGGCGGGCATGACGGTTGCCGGCCTTGCCGTGGCAAAGATCTCGTTTGGCCAATGGTGGAAGACCATTTGGAAGTTCTTCATTTTCATGGTCGTCTTTGGCCTGATCGTAACGGCAATCTCTGGCATGCTTCCGGTGTAGGTGGTTGTGATGTCTGATCGTTTAACGGTCCTGACGTCTAAGAGCGTCTTTACCGGTACGGGGGACCTGCCGTTTGAAGGTTTCGTAGCGGTCCGTGGCAATCGAATTGAGGCTGTTGGCACCAAGTGTGAGGTAGCTTCGTATTTGACCCAAGCGGACGAGGTAGTTGACCTGGGCGACCGCACCGTCATGCCCGGCCTGATCGATGTGCATACCTTCTATACAGGCTGGGCGCTGCGGACGTTGGGGTCTGATCTGTCCGGCATCGCCGATGCCAAAGAGGCCGTGTCGCTCTTGCGTGCATGGAAAGAAGATCATCCGGATTGTGCGGCGGCTTTTGGCCACAGCCTACCCGAAATGTTGGCGTCGGATGCCGAGAACGCAAATACGGCAGCTGTGTTTGACGATTGTTTTGGCGATATCCCTGTCGTTTGCTTTACATCGGGTGCGGAGACCTGCGTTCTCAATGCTGCCGCCAGTGCGCGATACGGCTTTACACCGCAGGCGTGCTATGCCGAGAAGATCTGGCGCATGATGAGCGATTTCCTCGCGCTACCCGAGGTGCGCGCCGGGTATTCGGACTACATGAGCATGCTTAACGAGCGCGGCGTTACCGCCATCAAGGAGATGGCGTTTGATGACTACTACGGCTTTGCCGACGAAATGGCTCGCCGTGAGGAATCTGGTGAGCTGACGGTTCGCGTCTCTATGATGTCGCAGCCGGTGGGTGCCGGTGCAAATCTGGCATATGCCCGCGAGGCACGAGAGCGCTTCCGGGGACCGTTCGTTCGTTTTTCTGGCTTCAACCGTATGACCGATCGCGGCGTATGGGCGGGGCTTGCCGAGATGATTGATCCCTATGAGGACACGGCCGATGCGGGAGCTGCCGGCAAGACGGTTGTCGAGGAGCCCGAGTGGGATCTGATTGAGAACGAGCTGCGCGCAATTGATGCTGACGGCTTCCGATATTCCTTGCATTGCCAGGGCGATGGCGCCGTTCGTCGCACCGTGGCGCTCTATGCCTCGCTGCCTCGAGACGAGCATGGACGGTTGCTTCGCCGCCATGCGATTACCGATCTCGAGAACTCTGACCCGACCGACCTTGTCGAGTTTGGCAAGTTAGGTGGAATTTGTGAGGTCTATCCGCAGATTCTGACGCTGGACCGGCGCGAGGATTGCCTGTCGATGATGCGTCGACAAATTGGCGAGACGCGACTTTTGCACAGCTGGAATCGCCGCGGCATGGAAGATTCCGGATGCACGGTGTGCTGTGGTACGGATTTGCCGCTGCTGATTCCGAGCCTGGGCGAGTCAATCTACAGCGCGTGCGGCGGATACTTCGACGATGGGTTGCCCGTGAATGAGGCCAACGCGCTGACGCTTGTCGAGCTCTTGCGTGCTTGGACTGCCGGGGGCGCGTACGATCTGATGCGCGAAGACGAGCTGGGTACGCTTGAGGTTGGCAAGCTTGCCGATATCTGCGTGCTCGATCGGGATGTGTTCGACCTCGATTATCGCGATGCACGCGATCTTGCGGTTGATATGACGATGTCGGACGGACAAATCGTGTTCGCTCGAAACAAGGAGGCATAAGATGTCTGAATCCAAGCCGACGCTGCGCCGCGAGCAGATTGCGGGCATGAATATCCACTACATCATGTGGTCGCTCGATTACTTCCTTGATGTGCAGCAGCGTTTGGGCTTTGAGTCCATTGAGCTGTGGTGTGCGGAGCCGCATGTGACGCTCGACCACACGGGCTACTTTGAGGCTGAGGTTCTGGCGAAAAAGGCTGCAGACCGTGGGCTTAGGTATCGTACTCTGTGCCCCGAGAATGTTGTCTATCCTTGGCAGTACTGCGCACGCAAACCGCTGCATGAACAGCGCAGCCTGGCGTACTTTAAGCACGGCATTGAGCTTGCCGAGGTACTTGGGTGCGACCGTATGTCCGTTAACTCGGGCTGGGGCGACTGGGACGAGGACCGCGAGGAAGCCTGGAAGCGCAGCCGCGAGCACTTGTCCATTCTGGCGGAGTATGCCGGCGAGCACGGTTTGGTGCTTACGATGGAAAGCCTGCGTCCCGAGGAGAGCAACCTTGTGACGACGGTTTCCGATGCGAAGCGCATGATTGACGAGGTTGCGAGCCCGTACTTACAGCCCATGGTTGATACAACCGCGATGGGCGTTGCAGGTGAGACGCTCGAGGACTGGTTTGCCGCCTTTGGTGATGGGGCAATACACGAGATGCACTTTATCGACGGTGATCCGTATGGCCATCTGGTGTGGGGCGATGGCAAGCACGATATGGACGCCTTCGTCGCCACACTCAACGCCCATGGTTTCGACGGCATGCTGGGCCAGGAAATCACGGACGGTCGTTACTACGATGACCCCGCGGCGGCAGATGCCAAGAACATGGCCGCATTCGAGAAATATCTGATTGACTAAAACAACTATCGGCTACGCAACCAACGTCATTGATTGCGGGCCAAACAAGAAAGGAACTGGATATGAACGCACACGATCTGATCAAAGAGGCAATTGCCGAGAAGGGCAAGTTCGACAGCGTCTACTGGATTGCTTGCGGTGGCTCCATGATCGATTTGATCCCGGCTCATGAGCTTCTGCAGCGCGAGGCAACCACCTTCACTTCGTATATCTATACGGCTCGCGAGTTTGATATCATGCGCCCACGCCGCTTAGGTGAGAAATCCCTGGTCATTGCTTGCAGCCACAGTGGCAACACCCCCGAGGTCGTCGAGGGCTGTGAGATTGCCCTTGCTGCCGGCGCTACGGTAATCGCCCAGACCGACAACGCTGGATCCAAGATTGACTCCGGCAAGTGGACCACGTGGGTCTACCCGTGGGGCGAGGGCGTGCCGCAGGCCGAGGTCCCCGCTGGCATTTCGCTGTCGCTTGCGGCCGAGCTGCTCGATCAACAGGAGGGCTACGCCGATCTTGCCGATATGTATGCCGGTATCGCCGAGATGGATAAGATTCTTCCCCCGGCACGTGAGAAGGTAAATGCCGAGCTGGGCGATCGTTTTGCCAAGCTTTGCCAGGAGCACGAGTTCTTCTACATTCTGGGCAGCGGTCCCAACTTTAGCCAGACCTACGGTTTCGCTATCTGCTCTCTTATGGAGATGCAGTGGCAGCACTGCAGCTACATCCACTCTGCCGAGTACTTCCACGGTCCCTTCGAGGCTACTCAGGATGGCGTTTTTTACTTCCTGCAGATGGGCTCCAGCGAGTGCCGTGCTATGGACGAGCGCGCCCTGGCGTTCCTTAAGACGCATACCGATACGCTGATGGTGCTCGATGCCAAGGAGTACGGTATGGAAGCCGTGCCGGCGAGCGTCCGTGCCTATCTGGACCCGGTGCTGTTCTACGCCATGAACTGCGAGCTGCGTGCTGCACGCGGCAAGGTGTTTGATCACGATCCCGATTTCCGTCGCTATATGGGTGTTGTCGAGTACTAGAAGGGGCAAAGGCCATGGCATTTAACGTTAACGCGCTCGGATTTGGCGACAACGTCGTCGATCGCTACGAGCATATCCACACCATGTATCCTGGCGGCAACGCGGTGAACTTCGCCGTTTATGCCAAGAAATGCGGTGCCGCACGCTCTGCATACATGGGCATTTTTGGCAATGACGCCGCTGCCGAGCATGTCATTGCAAGCCTCGAGGATGAGGGTATCGAGCTTGGCAAGTGCGAGCAGATGATTGGCGAGAACGGAGCGGCTCGCGTGACCGTCGTTGACGGTGACCGTGTCTTCCTCGGCTCCAACGAGGGCGGTATCCGTGGCGATGCGCGCTATGTCCTCGATCGCTTTGACCTTTCGTACATGAAGCAGTTCGATGTGGTTCATTCGGGCAACTATTGCTTTACCGAGCGCGAGCTGCCCAAGTTGAAGGCTGCGGGCGTCACGGTCTCTTTTGACTTTTCGGACGACTCCACCGACGAGTACTACGAGCAGATTGCGCCCTACGTCGATTTTGCTTTCTTTAGTGCGGCGGATGCCGCGAGTGAGGACGAGATTCGCGAGCGTCTGGCATGGGTGAAGGGTCTGGGTCCGCGTTTTGTGTCGGCTACGGCGGGCGCCGAGGGCTGCATCGCTTACGACGGCAAGCGTTATTACCGCCAGCTGGCTAAACCGGTAACGGACATGAAGGACACCATGGGGGCGGGCGACTCGTTCCTCACCTCGTTTTTGATGTGCTATCTCGATTCCGCCAAGCGTGGCGAGGATGGCGCCGAGGCCATCGAGCGCGCGCTCGACTTTGCTGCCGGGTTTGCCTCGACCGTGTGCGGCATGGAAGGTTCTTGGGGCCACGGAGCGCCAATCGTCGAATAGCTTAAGAAAGCGTACGGCGGTCTGGCTATGAGGCCTTGGACAACCGATGCAAAACAATAAGCGAAACGCGAAAAGGGGGCTCGTTATGTGGTGGGCCCCCTTTTGAACATTGGAGAAGACCATGGGTATTAAAGCGTGTGCGGCTGGTTTTTGCTGTGCGGACGTCTATCAAAACATCGGCGTGTTCTATCCGACTGGTAATGGCATTGACTGGGGTATCCATCTTGCACGAATGGGCGTTTCGGTATCCGCCGTGTCGGTCGTCGGCAAGGACGAGTACGGAGACAAGATGAGGGAGGCGCTGGCCGCCGAGGGGTTCGATATCTCACATCTGCGGGTGGAGGATGGCGACACCTCGGTGATGCTCATGGCGTTGAAAGACGGCGTCGATCGCGTACATCTCGAGGCAATCGATGGCGTAATGGAGACATATCGACCGAATGAAGACGACCGGGCGTTTATCCTAGAACATGACATCATTCACACCGACCTGTTTGGCAATTGTTTGGACCTCCTGCCCGAATGGCATGATGCGGGCAAGACGGTGGTTATGGACTTCTCGGTGTTCAGCCAGGATCCCGAATATGCCTGCGAGAACCATTTTCCCTACGTTGACTATGCGTTCATGTCGTTTGAAGAGGACACTCCGGAGCTACGAGACTGGGTACGCCGCGTGCAGGTATTGAAATTCATTAGATTCGTCACCCATTGCATTATCCCAAAATTGTGCGTTCTCCTCCCAGATTTTTTTACTTTCCTCTGTTCCCATGTTCTCTCCCACTCCCCAAATTTGCTTTTTTGCTTCCATTAAATCTTCCTTACTATATTCCATTGTTACCCTCCATAACTTCTGATTGTTGCCGTCTTGACGATTATGTATCTTTACATTACCTTCTGAAACATATGGCGCACCTTGTCCAGGCGGCTGTTTGGACGGCGGGGCTGGATGACCGGCTGACCGACAGCGGCCTGATATCCTTTCAGCTCTGTAAGGCATACGCTCCGCCCGTTGGTGTAAAAGGCCAGATCAGTACGGTATGCCTGTATACAGCGGGCGGGAATCTCGCCAGTAAAGACAACTTCATCCTTTTTTACCTGGGCCGTTTCGATGGTGGCACAGTATTTCGGTGCATCATGATAAGCCCTGGAAAGGTATTCCTGGGGCGCATAGAGGATGAAGGAGAGATAAGGTTCCAGCAGCTGCGTCCCCGATTCCTTCAATGCCTGTTCCAATACAATCGGGGCCAATGAGCGGAAGTCCGCCG
>UQNB01000001.1 GCA_900542235.1 uncultured Collinsella sp. | reverse complement strand
CCGCCTGCCATGCCCATGCCCATAAAGCCTGCCATCGCGCCGTTGGGATTGGCGGCTGCCGCGCGCATTGCGTCGCTCTGGGCGCTGGCAATGTTGGCTGCCGCCATGGTGGGATCGCGCATGACTGCGGCCTTCTGCAGGTCCTTGATCATCTGCTCGTCTTCTTGCGAGGCTGCGATGGAGTTGACGCCAAAGCTCACGATCTCGACACCACGCAGGTCGCGCCAGTCGGCAGAGAGGACCTCGTTGAGCGCGCGAGCGAGCTCGGTGGTGTGGCCGGGGATGGCGCTGTAGCGGATGCCCATCTCCGAGATCTTGGCGAAGGCGGGCTGCAGGGCGGTGAGAAGCTCGGACTTAAGTTGGCTGTCGATCTTGTCGCGCGTGTAGCTATCGGTCACGTTGCCGCATACGTTGGTGTAGAACAGCAGCGGGTTGGTGATGCGGTACGAATACTCGCCGTTGCAGCGCACGGAGATGTCGACGTCCAGGCCAATGTTGTTATCGACCACGCGGAAGGGTACGGGCGAGGCGGTGCCGTACTTGTTGCCGATGATCTCCTTGGTGTTGATGAAGTAGACGCGCTGGTCCTTGCCCGCGTCGCCGCCAAAGGTAAAGCGGCTGCCGATATTGGCGAAGGTCTCCTTGATGGAATCGCCCAGGTTGCCGCTAAAGACGCTCGGCTCGCTGCCGGTATCGAAGACGAACTCACCGGGCTCCAGCGCGACTTCGATGATCTTGCCGTTTTGCACCACGAGCATGCCCTGGCCGTCGTTGACGGCGATGACCGAGCCGTTGGAGATGACGTTGTCCTCGCCGCGCGTGTTGGAGCTGCGGCCACCGGTACGTTTGCTGCCCTTGCAGGCCAAGACGTCAGCAGGCATCGATTCGCAGTAGATAAATTCCTTCCACTGGTCGGCCATGACGCCGCCGGCAGCTCCCAATCCAGCTTTCAAGAGTCCCATGGTGATCTTCCTTTCTCGTCAAAGGCCGGGTGGTATTGGTCGGATTGCTTAGTCGTCCTTGTCGTCTTTCATGACAACGGTGGTCTCGGTGTGGCTGAAGGTGTCGTGCTTCTCGGTCAGGTCGAGCTCGCCGCAGTACTCGTCGGCGTGGGTGGCCTCGTTGGCCGTCTTGAGCTGGCCTACCAGTAGCACGTCTCCGATAATCACGATGATCAGCGGCGCGATGATGTTGATGAGGATGCCCTCGATATTAAAGGCGAGGTAATCCGGATCGAAGGCGTTCTCGCCCAAGAGCATCCAGACGGGGAACAGGGCGTAGTCGCTGTCTTCCCAGGTGTAGTCGAGCTGCTTGCTTTCGACCGTGGCATCGTCGTATTCGTCGACGACGGTCTCGCGCAGGGCCGAGATCGTGCTCTCCTCCATGCGGCGCTCGGCGCGCGCCTTGCACGTCTCGCAATCCTCATCGTAACGGTTGGCGATGTAGCCGGGCATATAGGCGACCGAGAACGGGCGCAACGCGTCGTAGTCAAACGGCTCGATGGCGTCCATGTGGTCGTCGGGCATCTTGGACGATCCGTCGACGGGCACGCGCTTAAACGAGATATTGCCCTTGCGATAGGCATCGTAGTGGTCGGTGGTCGTGACGGTGCGGTCGGATTCCTCGGTCACGGTCTCGTTGGTCGCGTCAAAGTACACTTCGCCGTCAACGCGGGCGCCGTAGAGCCAAAACGGCACGTAGACACCTTGGACCTCGTCGATGTGGTTGCCGGTGACAAAGTTCTTGGGCAGCAAGATCTTGCCCTTGTAGTGTTCCTTGAGTGCGGCCGTGACGTCGTCGCGCCCGAGCTTAAACGGAATCACCAGGTCGGGCGAGAAGTCGCCAGAGAGCTGGCCGGGCGCCACGGCGGGGTTGCCGCAGTACGGGCAGGTGGTGACGGCGACGGTGCCGTCGGACACGAGCTCGGCGCCGCACGACGAGCAGATGTAGCCGGCGTTTTGGGCGAGCTCCTGCACCGCGTCGTCGGCGGCGGGTTTGGGCGTTGCGGCTGCCGCATCGGCTTTGGCATCGGCCTTGTCCTGGCGCTCGCGATAGAGGGCCTCGACTTCTTCGACTTCAAAGCGCGAGTCACAGTAGTCGCAGACGAGCTTTTGCTCGGCGCTGGCAAAATGCAGAGGACCACCGCAGGCAGGGCACTGATAGTTAACGCTCTCGAAGGCCATGATCGGTCCTTTCCGTGCCGGAGGCTATGCGCCGATGGCGCCGCCGCAGTATTCGCAGCGCCCACTGGCATCGGGAATGGTGGTTGCACCGCAGAAGGGGCAGGTCATCGCAGTCTTGGGGGCCTTGGCGGCCACGGCGCTGTCGCGCGTCTCCTGGCGCAGCTGCACCAGCGCGTCGCGGACCTCGGTTGCCTGGCGCTTGGCTTCGCGGTATTCGATGGAGCCGCGCTGATCGATGGTGGAGTCGTTCACGCGCAGGTTGATCTCGGTAAAGTACGGCGTGTTGACGTGGATGGTTAGATTAAAGTCGTAATCCAGGTCGTAGCGCGGCGGGTTGTAGCTCTCGCGGTCGCCGTCCTTGGTCTCGCGATAGATCTCGGTGCGATGCTCGTCGATATCCATGTCGCAGCCGAGTACCTGCGAGAACTCGATGATGTCGGGATTGGCGTCGCGCCAGCGGCTCTGCGAAGTGATGATCAGCAGGCCCGCGTCCTCATCGAGCATAATATTGGTGCGCCCGGCAGAAAGCGTGCGCGTGGGGTTGAACGACGCCAGGCGCTCGGCATTGGCCTCGCGGTAGGCGAGCTGCTCGCGGATATCGTCCGCGGTGCTGGAGCGATAGCCGTGAAAGTAGGGGGAGAGCTTGCCGGCGCACTCTTTGCACAGGTAGCCTTCATTGATTTTTGTCTTACCTAGAAGTCCCAGCTCGGTACCGCAAATCGCGCACTCTTTCTTCTCGAACATCTTGTCAAAGAAGCCCATGGCTGCCTCCCATCAACTGGTAGCGTGTGTCACTTTTGATGATGGGGGAGTGTCCGATCCTTCGCGATACCCAGACGGCTCAAGGAGTCTCCACAACTGGGACACATGGCCCATTTTCATCCGGCACATAGGGACACTCTTTGCCGCGGGTAGTCATTGGGCACTCATTGGGGACGTACTTAAATGAGTGGTAGTTGGAGACAGTCCTGGCCGAGCTAGAGGTCGCGCGCGCCCCTTCCGGTCCATGCGGCTCAAAATCGCGGCGTGATGTGGACGGCTGGGGTCGAATTGGCAGCATTTCGAGCTCAGCTTTGATATTGAGACTGGTTCTCTATTAAAATTGATTTCCAAGCGTTGAGCGGGGGGGGGTATTCATGAGAGGCATGGGAGACACAGCCGCATACCTGCGTCGGGGCATTCGGGAGATTATATGCCTGGCGTTGTTCTACTTTACGTTTTTGGCTGGCGAGTACCTTTTTGACGTGCGCGTGGCCGAGTTTGTGCCGCCGAGCGAGGTCGCTACCTACGAGACCCTCATCGTCGGTGCGAGTGTGATCGGCTTTTTTGTGCGTCCCCTTCTGTACTATCGCCGCCCCCGCGCGATCGATACGACGAGCGACATCACGGGCGTGCTGCTGGTGTCGGCATTGCTGCTGTTGATTATGGCGGTTCAGTTTGAGATGGTAATTGCCGGCGGTCTGATGGCGTCCTGCACACTGGGCTACTGCGGATCGACCGCCCATGCCAACTTTGCACGGCGCTTTGCGCGGACGCCGTACTTGGCGCGTGCGGCGGCGCTTTCATATGCTCTGGGCGTTTTGGTGCAGGTGTTCAGCCACATGGTGATACCCGCGGGGATTCCGCAGCAGTTTGTTTTTGTTGCCTGTGCGGTCGCGCAGGTGGCGCTCCTCCACGACGTCCGCCGCGCCAAGCTGCGTGGTGAGCCTGAGGTCGGGAGCGAATCCGATATCGCCGAGCTTTCGGTGGATGCATCGGAGTTTGGCGCCAAATGGCAAAACGATCCCGAGTCAACGGCGGCTTTTCGGCGCGCCGTGGTGCGTCTGACGATTGCAACCGCCTGCCTTACCGGGGTGTTTGCCGCCCCCAATGCGGGGCTCACGATCTCGCACGCCGCCGGGTCCGTTGACTTGGGCGATTGGTCGCGCTTGCTGATGGGCGTGAGCGCTCTGGTCGCCGGCTCCCTATTTGACCTGCGCGGGCGCTCGTATATGAACATCATCATGACCTGTGCCGCCATGCTTTCCACGCTCTCATTCGCTGTGCTTATCACCGATGCCAACGGCGGCAACATACTTGCCGCTACCATCATCTTCTATCTGGGTGCGGGCTTCTTCGTGGTGTTTTTCACGGCGAAATTTGCCGCCATTTCGGTGTATGCGCACTGGTCGTATCTGTGGCCGTGCATGGGCCGCGTCATCAACAACGTTTGCGCGATGCTCGTGATGGCACCGGCAGCGGTGATTGTTTCGAGCCAGAACGTGCTGCTGGCGATGGGCGTGGGGCTTGTGCTGCTTGTGGGCATTGCGATCTCGCTGCTGGGACAGTCTGGGCATCGGGCCGATGACGCTGGGGCGCCCGCGGGGATGCCGTTGGCTGCCGATGATCTTGGTGCGGACCGCGCGTCTGCTCAGAGCGAGCCCGATTTCGCGGAGGTTCCGGAGCTCACGCTCGGCGAGCGGCTTGATGCCTTTGTCGCCGCCTTTGAGCTTACAGAGCGCGAGCGCGATATTTTGGAGGCCTTGGTCGCATCGCACGAGAGCGTTCAGGACATCGCCGCAAAGCTCTTCCTTTCGCGCTCCACGCTCTACCGCCATATCGCCTCGATCAATAAAAAGACCGGTGCCGAGTCGCTCGTGGCCCTTATCAATTTCTTCTGGTCCTGGACACCCAAGGACTAGCGTATGAGCCGCCGCCCAGTCCCTTACTCTAACGGAGGGATGTGGCCTCAAAGCACGCCTACATCGACGCCTCGCCTGCGCTAAACTGAAGAGCACGTACGCAATTACGAGAGGAGCCCGCATGGAGGCTTACAAGCAAGAGTTCATCAAGTTTATGGTTGAGTCCGACGTTCTTAAGTTCGGCAGCTTTACGCTCAAGAGCGGCCGCCAGTCCCCGTTTTTTATGAACGCCGGCGCTTACGTGACGGGCTATCAGCTCAAGAAGCTGGGAGAGTATTACGCCCAGGCCATCCACGATAACTTTGGCGACGACTTTGACGTCCTGTTTGGGCCGGCCTACAAGGGTATTCCGCTGGCTGTTGTTACCGCAATTGCCTACCACGAGCTGTACGGCAAGGAGGTCAAGTACTGCTGCGACCGCAAGGAGGCCAAGGACCACGGTGCCGATAAGGGCAACCTGCTGGGTTACGAGCCCAAGGACGGCGACCGTGTGATCATGGTCGAGGACGTCACCACCAGCGGCAAGTCCATCGACGAGACCTATCCCAAGGTTAAGGCTGCTGCCGATGTCGAGATCAAGGGCCTGATCGTGTCTCTCAACCGCATGGAGGTCGGCAAGGGTGGCGTGACCACCGCTCAGAAGGAGATCGAGGCCAAGTACGGTTTCCCCGTCGCGAGCATCGTTTCCATGGCCGAGGTCGTCGAGACCCTCTACAACCACGAGATCGACGGCAAGGTTGTCATCGATGACGAGCTCAAGGCCGCCATCGATGCCTACTACGAGCAGTACGGAGCTCGTTAGTTACGGCGTTTTACCAAACGCCGTAACAGCTCGACGCTGCGCGGGCCGCATTTGGACAATCTGACGTTCAACTTCAAGGGCGCGACCGGAAGGTCAGCGCCCTTTCGTTTCACGTCACCTTGTCACAAATGCGACCCGCTCGCTGGCGTTGCCAAAACATCGGTGTTGCCGTAGTAGTCATTGGGGACGTTCTTGTTTGACTAGTCGTTTAAGAACGTCCTCAATGACTAGTTAGAAGTGAGCGTGGATAATCTTCCGGTTTTGACCTGTGTGCGGGTTGAAAGTGGGAGATTATACACGCTCGTCGCTACTTGAGTCCGGGCAGGCGGGTGCAGGGGGAACGAGCGCTCCAGGAATTCGGCGCAGCGGGCGTAGTCTTTGGCGAAGTAGCTGCTGTAGAGCGAATCGAGCACGTATTGCACGGCGATGTGGCTGGCGAACTGCGTAATGCGGTGCGTCATGCTCTCATGGTCACTCACCGTAAGGTAGGCGGCAAAGCCGGGGTGAATGCGCGCGCAGTAGGGCGTGCCGATGATGATGACCAGGACATGCCGGCTGCTGAGGGTCGGCAAGATGTCCTTGAGGTTGGGCGCAAGGCCGCTGTAGGAGATAACGATCGCCGCGCGGTCTGAATCCGAGGTAAGCGCCGTGCGCACCTGTGCCTCGATGTTGCCGTAGCATGTGGCGCTCTTGCCGGCGGAGAGCAGGCGATCGCGGAACATGCCAGCCGGATAGAGGTTGTGCGAGCCCGTGTAGATGTCGACCTGTCGGGCGTTCGCGATGAGCTTGGCGGCATGGTCAAGTTGCGTGGGGTCGAGCAGCTCCTGCGTTTCGGCCAGCGTGGTCTGGTAGAGTCCCTCCATGCGCTCCATAACCTGCGCAGGGGTGGACGTGGCGTCGAAGGGAAAGTTGATATCCACGTCGCGCCGGTTTCCCGTCTCGGTTGCTAAGCGAATAAGCTCGACCTTGAGATCTTTGAAGCCCTCGAGGCCGAGCTTTTTGCAAAAACGGTGGACGCTCGCGACCGAAACGTTGGCGCGCGTGGCAAATTCCTTAATAGAAAGTCCGCGGATGTCCTCGCCGATAGCAAAGGCTGCAATGCCGAGCTGTTGCTCGGTGGGGGTGAGGCCCTGCGCTTCGGTGATCTTGCGTTTGATATCCATGCGAACTCCCACACTCGCCAAACCTGCCAAAAAGGGACAGGTTCATTTTGGCACGTTTCGGTCAGTATCAGGAAGTGTCAGGGGCGGGGCGGTGACGGGGCGCAAGGGCGAAAAGAAGTATCGGGTTTGGTGCGCCCGCTTCTGCCCGTCCCGTGCGCAGGCGATACTCGGCTTATCGACCCGCGATGCAAAGGAGATGCTCGTTCCACGAGCACTACCGGGAAGGGCTCGCGATTCGAGTCCCCACCTTAGCATTTGAACCATTTGGCACTATAATTACCGTAGGCATGCGCACAACGTTGCGCTTAATCAAGAGGAGAAAACGTATGGGTCTGTTTGACATGTTCAAGAAGAAGGCTGAGCCCGCGGCTGCCGCTGCTCCGGCCTCCATCTCTGCTTCTGCTGGCGCCGACGTGCTGTGCTCGCCCGTCAAGGGCAAGGTCATCAAGATGGCCGACGTGCCCGATCCCGTCTTTGGTGGCGAGGTTCTGGGCAAGGGCTGTGCCGTGTGGCCCGAGGACGATCTGGTCTACGCTCCCTGCGACGGTAAGGTGACCGTCACCATGGGTCACGCCGTGGGCCTGCAGTCCGATAGCGGCATTGAGGTTCTGGTGCACGTTGGCGTCGATACCGTCAACATGAACGGCGACGGCTTCGAGGGCTTCGTCAAGGCCGACGATGTCGTTAAGGCTGGCCAGCCCATGCTCAAGATCGACCGCGCCAAGATCGCCGCTGCCGGCTACAAGGACTGCGTCGTCGTGGCTGTGTCCAACACCGCCGAGTTCGCCGACGTCGAGCTCGCCGTCGGGGCTGACTCCGCTGTCTCCGCTGGCGATGCCATCGTCAAGGTCGTCCGCAAGTAGTCTGCGGCAACATAAGGGTGTTTTGGGGTGGTCGGGTTATCCGGCCGCCCTTTTTTATTGCAATGCGGCGGAACGTTTTATTGCGCGTTGGGCGGACCGGTAAACCGTTCGGACGTTAAATCGAGCCGACTGCGCCTTTGCTTTGCCGGGGGTGTTCGTTATCGGCTAGTATGGCCTTATTGTTACGACGCGCACCGCGTCGGGAAGCGCGGTGCCGCTTGTTGGGAGGAATGTCATGAAGAAGAAGCTGCTGCTTGCGCCCCTGATGGCTGTTCTGGTCGCGTGCGTGGTTGTGCTTTCCGGCTGCGGAGGTCCTTCGGTTGAGGAGCTCATCACCGAGGATCTTACGACGCAGTTTGACGAGGTCAAGAACGGCGGCGACGACTTCCTCGCCGGCCTGGAAGAGGCCTCGGGCGACGAGTTCGAGCAGCTGGGCATCGATCCCAAGGAGTACGCCAAGAGCTATCTCGAGGGTTTTGACTACAAGATCGGCGATGTGACGGTCGACGAGGACAAGGGCACCGCGACTGCCGATGTCACCATTACCTGCAAGTCCATGAACAAGATCGTTGAAGATTTCGCCACCCAGTATCAGGAGAAGATCGCGGCGCTCGATACGATGCCTTCCGAGGACGACCTGTACAAGATGGCCGGCCAGGTCATGGTCGACGTGACCAAGGCCGCTAAGACCAAGGACACCAAGGTTACCTTCAAGTACACCGCCAATGACGATGGCGAGTGGTCTGCTGACGATTCCGCAACCACCGAGATGATGAATGCAATGATGAACTAGGGGAGTTACGCGGTAGTTCGTTGCGGCGTTTTACCAAACGCCGCAACTGCTCGACGCTGCAAACGCCCCTAAGCGGCAATCTGACGTTCAATTTCAAGGGCGCGACCAGAAGGTCAGCGCCCTTTCATTTCACGTCACCTTGGCGCAAATGCGGCTCGCTCGCTGACATTGCCGCAGTATCAGCGTTTACATTGTTGCGCTAGATTAATTTAGTACTCTCCAGCTTTTCGATAATCCAGTCGTTGGCCTTGATGACCGGACGGCGGAAGACGACGCCCAGTGCCAGCGACGGAATCAGATAGCTCGCCAGAATGCCCAGCTCAACCCAGTACTCCATATGGTAGGCGCCAGCCATGGCGGCATGCATGGCGTTAATGCCATGGGTAAACGGCAGGAACGGATAGATCGCCTGGAACACAGGGCCGGTCATCTCGATGGGGAACGTACCGCCCGAACCGCCGACCTGCATGACCAGCAGCACAACGGCCAAAGCCTTGCCGATATCGCCAAACGAAACCGTAAGCGTGTAGACGATATTGGAGAACACGAGACTCGCGACCCAGCCCGCCAGCACAAACTGCAGCGGGTTGTCGCATTGGATGCCAAAGAACAGGATGTCGCCCGCGCACACGAGTGTCGCCTGCAGCAGGGCCAGACCTCCAAAGAACAGGTAGCGGCCCAGGTAGATCTCGTGCAGGCGCACGGGGATGAGCTCGTTGATGAGCTCATCGTCAACCGAGACCTTCATCATGGCTGCCAGCACGATCGAGCCCACCCACAGCGACAGGATCGTATAGAACGGCGCCATGGCCGAACCGTAATTGCGGATCGGATAGACCGGCTTGCGATCGAGCGCGACGGGACCGGAAAGCGACACGGCCAGACCCTCGGGATCATTGCCAATCATCGTCTTGATCGTGGCCAGATCGTCCGACATAAGGGCACCGTCGAGCTCGTCCTTAAAGGCACTGATCTTATCGGACGCTTCACCCAGCTGATCGGAAGCCTTGTTGACCAGCTTTGCAGCCTTGGAGAGGCCCTTTGCCAGCGAACCGGATGCATCGGTTAGACCGGCAACAGCGCTATCAAGATCGCCCGAGATGCCATCAAGCGAGTCCAAAATGCCCGAAACCGTCTTCTTGAGCTCCTTGGCCTTAACCGAGAACGTGGAATCGTAATCGGATTTGGCACCCGCGATGCCGGCCTTGGCATCGGCGATGGCCTGATCGACCTCGGCACGCGAGTTGTTGACCTCGGCCATGCTATCGGAGAGAGACTTCGCGGTGGCCGCCAGATCCTTGGCATTGTTGCGGTACTCAACGGCGATTCTGCCCAGCGACGTCGCGGCGGACTTGAGGCCGTCCTTCAAATTCTCATCGCTCACCTGGTCGGCAAGGCTGCGGAGCTGATCGGCCACCGTATCGATATCCTTGGCGCGCGCATTGAGGGCCGCAGCGGCATCGTTGAGTTGGGACACCGTAAGGTCGACATGCTGGTTTGCGGTGTCGAACGCCTTCGCGAACTCGGCAGACACATTGTCGAACGAACCCGCACTTCCATCGATTGCGGCATCGATGGCATCGTTTGCCGCCTTAAGCGCTTCTTTGGAATCATCGATGCCGCTTTTGGCATGTTCCATGAGCTGCTTTGTCGACTCATCGACCGTACCCGTCTGCTGGAGCATACCGCTCGCCGACGTCAGCGAATCGGACGTGGAGCTCAAAATGCCCGCAAGCGACGTTGCGCTGGCCTGAACGTCCTGCAGGTCCTGGACCGAATCGCCGAGCGTCGAGGACAGGTTGGCGATAAAGTTGCTGACCTGGTCGGTGCTCATGTAATCGAGCAGGCTGGACACCGTCTTAAGACCGATGCTCGTAATGGTCTCGGTAAAAGTTTCGTTAACCTGGCTTTGAACGGCGCTCGAACCCTTCTCGGTCACGATCTGCGCGATGGCGTTGGCTTTCTGGTTCTCATAGAACTCGATATCAGCGTGTTTCACGTCGGTCGAGAAAAGCGTCATCATGTCAGCGCTAAACGTTTTGGGGATAACGACGGCAGCATAGTACGCGCCCGACTTAACGCCCTCGATAGCCTTTTCGCGATTGTTGAGCACAACCCAATCGAAGCTCTCGTTGCCGCGCAGGGTGGCGGTTACGTTTTCGCCCACGTTGACCTCGACGGGAATCAAATCGCTCTCGTAGCCCTCGTCGGTGTTGACCACGGCGATCTTAAGATTGCCGGTGTTGCCGTACGGATCCCAGCTGCCGGCGATGTTAAACCACGCGTACAGACACGGTACGATAATGAGGCCCATCACGACAACCAAGCCGATCACGGAGCGAGACACGTTTTGGACATCGCGCTTAAACAGATGCAGGATGTTCTTCATTTATGCCTCACCTCCTTTGGAGTGCTTGCCAAGCGCGGTGGTATCTCCATCATTTGTGGCTGTGCTGTCGCTGCCCTGAGATTTATGGTGCGAGCCGATATGCGGCAAGCGGCCCGTGGACTGATCGCCGCCCTTGGCACCACGCTCGCTGGCGTTGAGGCCAAACATGTGGCGGGCGGCAGGAATGGCGGCCGTGTGTTCGCGCATCTCGCGACGCAGGTCCTCATCCGAAAGCGCCGAGATGCGCATCTGGGTATTGAGGCTCGCGCGGATATATTCGATATTGATAAGCCAGCCGCAGATGGCAATAACCGAGATGATCCAAATGACAAGCAGGATGATCTTGCCGTTATTGTCGATATCGAGAACCGTCGACAGGACAAAGAGCAGGACCTGAACGCCCACCACGGCGGCAAAACCGCCCTTGATGTAGTACGGGTAGCGATGTTCAAAGGCGACCGCATGATCGAGCAGTTCGCGACGGTACGAATCGGAATCGAGCATGACACGCATGGCCGTGCGCAGCGAGTAGCGCTGGCGCGGCAGGTCGTTGGACTCGCAAATCATCATACCGGTCGTGGAAAGCTGTTTATCAAAGAGCAGGTTAAGGTTGAGCAGCAGCGGACGCAGCTGCAGACCGATAAAGAGCGCCACGATCAAGAACACGCCCAGAATGCACAGGTTAAACAGGTAGTTGAACGAATACATGCCGCCGACCGTCTCGCGCAGCAGATTGATGCCGTAGGTAAAGGGCAGCAGCGGGTGCAGCCACTGGAAGAAGCCTGGCATCATCTCGATGGGGTACATGCCCGACGAACCCGGGATCTGCACGATAACCAGAATGACGCCGATAGCCTTGCCGATATGCTTAAACGTGGTGGACAGCGCATAGATGATATTGACGTAGGTGAACGAGATGGCGATGCCGCCCAGCACGAACAGCAGCGGGCTGACGCACTGCACGCCGATCACCAGATCGCCTACCGTAACGATGATGGCCTGCAACGCGCCCAGGATCACCAGGAGCAACCAGCGGCCAAAGTAGCCCTGACGCGCGGTAAAGCTGCCGATGCCTTCGCGGTCGACCTCGAGCTTGTAGATGGCGATAAGCACGTAGCCGCCCACCCACAGCGCCAGATTGGTATAGAACGGGGCAATGCCCGAACCAAAGCTCTTGACCGGGTAAATTGACTTTGAGGTCAGCTCGACCGGAGATGCCATGAAGTCTGCAACATCATCGACGTCGACGCCCATCAGGCCGGCCAGCTCGCCCATGGACTCGGAGGTCTGTAGCGCCGCGATGTCGTTGGCGGCGGTTGCGAGCTTGTCCTGGACCTTGGCAAGCGAGGCATCGGTCTGGGACAGCGTGGTCTTGGCCTGACCGAGCGTGGCGTTGAGTTGCGAAAGTGTACCGCGCGCACTTGCAATAGTAGGCGTGAGGCCAGACACGATTCCCGTCAGATCACCCGAGACGGCGGCAAACGAATCAAGTGCGCTCGAGACCTTCGGCAGCGCGTTTTGACCCAGGTCCGTCTGAGCCTGGCCAAGGTTGGTCGCACCGGTCTGAATTGCATTATTGATAGCGTCGCTGGCACCCGAGACAGCCGCAGCGTCATTCGCCATGGCGCTCGACTGCGCAGACAGACCGTCCTTGATGCTCTGAAGCTTTTCATTCTGCTCGCGGAGCAAATCGATGATCGATACAATGCGCGCGTCAATTTCCTTGGAACCTGTCGACGTGTCATTGACGAGAATTTCCAAGTGCCCGATAACGGCCTTATTGTGGTCGATCGTCGCTTGGAGAGACTCAAGCGAGTTGTCGATACGGGTAGTCGTAGATGCGACCGTGCCCGTCAGCTTGCCAATCGCAGCGTTTGCGGAGGCTGACGTCTTGGTGAGCGCAAGGCTGCCTTCCGAGAGCGCCTTGGAGAGCGAGGCGACAGAGTTGCCCGCCGTGGCGCGAGCCTCGCTCAGCAGGTCATTGCCCTGGGAGATCGCCTGCGTCAGCGACGGCGCCTGACCCTGCAGACCGGCAAGTGCCGCATCTGCCGAGGCAATGGAACCACTCGTCTTATCGATGGCGGCATTCATGTCGCCAATCGAATCACGCACTTCGCCCAACGTATCGGAAGCCTCTGATACCGAACCGGCCAACGAATCCTGAGTCTGGGTTGCCTTGTCCTTTAAATCGACTCCGGCATCCTTGGCAATACTGGCAACGGTCTCGCCCACCGTGGAGACAAATTCCGAGTTGATCTGCTCCTCGATGGTGTTTGCACCGGTGTCGGTAACCTTGGGCGCAATAGCGCTCTTCTTCTCATTGACGTAGTACGTAAGCTTGGGCTGATGGTAGTTGCCGTCGAGCATCGAAACCAGGTTATCCGAGAAGTTCTTGGGGACTACGATGGCCGCATAGTACTCACCGCTCTCGACGCCCTCTTTGGCATCGGCCGCAGAATCGACGAAGGTCCAGCCCAGCTGATCGTTCTCCTTGAGCTGATCGACGACCTGATCGCCCGCGTTGAGCTCGCCCACCAGGTCGTTTTGGGTGCCCCGATCGTTGTTGGCGATGGCAATCTTGATGCCCTGGGTGTTTCCGTACGGATCCCAGTTGGCCACGATGTTGTACCAGGCATACAGCGAGGGAATAACGCACACGCCAAGGGTAACCACCAAGGCGACGGGGTTCACAAGCAGTCGCTTAATGTCGCGCTTAAATATCGCAAAGGAGACCTTTGCATTGGATAGTTTGCTGCCGAGACTCACGCTTGGACCATCCATCCTGTCGTTGAATCGAATCGTACTATTGATAACCATTGTACGTAGGCGCTTTAGCGTCTCAGAGCACAATGGTATTGAGTTTTGCGGGTAGCAATATACTACGAAGACGAATTAACGTACAGTTGTACAGTATCTTTAATTTCAGCAGGTCACAAAACCACAACCCCGACAAATAATTGATCCCTTGGGGACGGAGGAATCATTCAAAAGGAAACGAGAGTGGAAAATCTCCCACTTCAAGCCCGCATTCGAGCCAAAAGTGGGAGATTATCCACTCTCGTTCTAATCTAGTTACGGTGCCGTATCCCCGAACTACATCAAGTTGCAAACAGCCGCCGCGAAGGCTACGGGATCCTCGGGGAGGATGCCCTCGACCAGCAGGGCCTGGTCATAGAGCAAACCGGAGTACTGCTTGATCTTGTCGGCGTCGCCCGCCTTCTGAGCGGCGACGAGCTTGGAAAAGACCGGGTGCTTGGCGTTGAGCTCGAGCACGCGCTGGCTCTTGGGCATACCGTCGGGCGCGCCCTCGGGACCCTTCTGGAGCACCTTCTCCATCTCGAGCGAAAGCGGGCCCTCGGTGGTGATGCACGCGGGAGCATCGGTCAGGCGCGCAGAGACGGCAACCTTCTCGACCTTGTCGCCGAGTGCCTCCTTCATGGCGTTAAAGAGGTCCTCGTTCTCCTTGGTGGCGTCCTCGGCCTCCTTTTTCTCGTCCTCGGTCGCCAGGTCAAGATCACCGGTTGCGACGTTCTTGAGCTCCAGGTGACGATCCTCAACCTCGGGCTCGGCACCATCGGCCACGGCCTTCTCGGCAGCCTCGCGGGCGGCATCGTCCTCGTAGATCTTGGGCATATCGGCGGCAACGTACTCACGCATAGCCTGGAAGGTGAACTCATCCACGTCCTGCGTCAGCAGCAGCACGTCATAGCCGCGGTCGAGCACGCCCTTTACCACGGGCATCTTGGCCAAGCGCTCACGCGAGTCGCCGGCGGCGTAGTAGATGGCCTTCTGATCCTCGGGCATGCCCTTGGCATACTCGGCCAGGGTAATCATCTTCTGTTCCTTGGCAGACCAGAACAGCAACAGATCGGCGAGCTCATCGGCCTTCATGCCATAGCTCGAGTAGATGCCGTACTTAAGACCGCGGCCAAAGTTCTCAAAGAACTTCTCGTAGGCCTCGCGGTCGTTGTCACGCATATCCTCAAGGTCGGCGGTGATCTTCTTTTCCACACGCTTGGCGATGGCCTTGAGCTGACGGTTCTGCTGCAGCGTCTCACGCGAGATGTTGAGCGACACATCGGCGGAATCCACGACGCCGCGGACAAAGTTGTAGTAGTCGGGCAGCAGGTCGTCGCACTTCTCCATGATCAGGACGTTGGAGCTGTAGAGTGCCAGACCCTTCTCGTAATCCTTGCTGTACAGATCGAACGGCGCGCGGCCCGGCACAAACAGCAGGGCATCGTACTCGAGCGTGCCCTCGGCATGGAAGCTGATGGTGCGCGCAGGATCGTCAAAGTCGTGGAACGTGGACTTGTAGAACTCGTCGTAGTCCTTCTGCTCGACATCGGAGCTGCGCTTCTTCCAGATCGGTGTCATGGAATTGACGGTCTCGAGCTCCTGGTAGTCCTCGTACTCGGGCTTGTAATCGTCGCCGGCGTCCTCGGGCTTGGGTTTCTGGCGGCTCTTGGACACCATCATCTGAATCGGGTAGCGCACATAGTTGCTGTACTGCTGAATCAGACTCTTGAGACCCCACTCGGTCAGGAAGCGATCGTAGGTCTCGGCCTCGCCGTCGGCATCGAGCTTCTCGTTCTCGCGCAGCGTCAGGATGACATCGGTGCCGTGCTCGGCGCGCTCACCGTCCTCGATGGTGTAGCCCTCAAGACCGTCGGATTCCCACACATGGGCGACATCCTCGCCATAGGCGCGGCTGACGACCTTCACATGGCTGGCAACCATAAAGGCAGAGTAGAAGCCCACGCCAAACTGGCCGATGATGTCGACATCGGAGCCCTGCTGCTCGGCGTTCTCGGTCTTAAACTCCTCGGAGCCGGAATGGGCGATGGTGCCCAGATTGCGCTCGAGCTCCTCGGCGGTCATGCCAATGCCGTTATCCGAGATGGTAATGGTGCGGGCGTCTTTATCAAAGGAGACGCGAATGGCCAGGTCGCCCTGGTTGATCTTGACGCTCGGATCCTGCAGGCTCTTAAAGTTGAGCTTGTCGACGGCGTCGCTCGCGTTAGAGATAAGCTCGCGCAGGAAGATTTCCTTATTGGTGTAGATGGAGTTGATCATGAGGTCGAGCAGTTTTTTGCTCTCGGTCTTAAATTGACGCATGTGCAGTCCTTTCGCGCTACCCCCGTCCGCAAAAACGGCCCGGTTGCCCGAGCCGCATCGCAGACCTGCTATGTTCAGACTTAGATTTTATAACCCAATAGCGCGCATATATACATACGGAATCGAAAAACTGTATGTCCGAGCGCTCCAATGCGTCAATTGCCAAGGAGTGTCCCCAGCTGCCGGCAGAAAAGGAACGTCCCTATCTGCCATCTACGCGCTTGGCCATCCAGACATGGGGCTGGCCCTCGTCTTCGTAATCTACCGGGGCAATTTGCGTGTAGCCCGCCTTTACATAGAGCGGCAGCACGTATTCCTGCGCATGCAGCTTAATAAGCTTGGCGCCGGCATCGCGTGCACACGAAGCACTGGTCTCCACGATCGCACTCGCCAGTCCGCGACGACGCATAGCCGGCAGCACGGCCACGCGCCCCATAATGTAGGTCTCCCCCGCCGCGACACCTTCGTCCAAGTCGCACGCCGGCGACACCGGAGCCTCTGCGTCAGCCGCGCGCTCAAGCTCTTCGGGAAACACGCGCGAGCAACCGGCAAGCTCGCCGTCTACATAGAGCGTCACATGAATGCAGTTCGGATCCTCGTCGATAGCGTCGAACTCATTCTCGTAGCCCTGCTCGTCCATAAAAATGACGCGGCGCACCAACGCCGCGTCATCAAAGCATCCCGTCTTAAGTTGGATATCCATGGCTGCCCTTTCATTCAATGCGAACGTTAGGGACAGATTTTAGCGAAAATGAGCTCCGCGCACGCTAAACTTCGCGCGAGCCTTCGCCAGGCAATCGTAATGACCCACGTTATGGGCATCGCTCGCGATGAAGCTGTACAGGTTCTGATCGAACAGGCGCTGTGCCGGCTTTTTCTCGCGACCAAAGCGACCGCCGGCAATAAAGTCCGCCGAAGCCTGCAGCTTGCAGCCCATATCGACCAGGCGCTCCGCCACGCTTACATCCTTTTGAACCGCACGATAGCGCTCAGGATGAGCGATGATCACCTGGTAGCCACGGCACTGCAAATCGTAAATCGTGTTCTCGTACTCTCTAAACGCATACGCATCGGCATGCGTCGAAAGCTCGAGCAGAAACTCGTTGGTCCCATCGAAATGCAAGTGCTCCGCGGCATCGATACCAAGCTCAACGAGCTTTCGATGGTTGACCTCGAAGCCCATCTGGAGCGGAAAACCGTCAGCGTTATCGCGCAGCAGCTCAAAGGCATCCCACATCTTGTCGTAATCAAAATAGGGATCACGGCAGTGAGGAGTGCAAACGATTCTGGTTACACCGGCCCGCTTGGCAGCCTCGAGCATCGCCAAGCTCTCATCGAGATCGGCGGCGCCGTCGTCTACACCCGGCAAGATATGGCAATGAATGTCACGCATAGGTCAGCCTTAATCAACTAAACGTTTGCTCGGTTGGTGAAGATGCCCTTTTTGGAAGTCCCCTGATCGTCGGAGCCCTTCTTAACCTTCTTACCGTCCTTGGTGTAGTAGGAGTAGTAGTACTCGCTGGTCTCGGTCTCGCAGTAGTTCATAACGGTACCGATGAGCTTGACCTTCTCGGACTTCTTAAGCTGACCGATGGCGTTGAGCGCCTCCTCGCGCTTGGTGAAGTCCTCGCGCACCACGAACAGCGTGCCGTCGGTCAGGCTGGCAATCTCGGCAGCATCGATGAAGGTGCCGACCGGGGGAGCGTCGAAGATGACGTACTGGAACTTAGCAGACAGTGCCTTTACCAGCTTGGCAAAGCGGTGAGAGACGATGATGTCGGCAGGATTGGGAATATGCGGCTCGGCATCAAGGAAGTAGAAGTTCTTCTGACCCGTCTCGACAATTGCCTGGTCAATGGAGATCTGCTCGGAAAGAACCGCATAGAGTCCGCCGCGCGAACGAACGCCGAGCATATCGGAAAGGGACCTGCGGCGCATATCGGCCTCAACCAGGAGCACGGACTTGCCACTCGTGGCAATTGCCTGAGCAAGGTTAATGGAAACCGTAGACTTGCCCTCGTTGGGAATCGAGGAGGTAACGGTGATGGTGCGAATGGGGTCGTCCACGCTCGCAAAGCGGATGTTGGCCAGAAGGGTCTTGGCGGCATTCTGTACAACGAGCTTATCGGTGTTCTTTGCCTTAGCCATGCCTATTTACCACCTTTCATAGCCGGAATTCGGCCAACAACGGGAATGCCCAGGAGCTCTTCTGCCTCTTCGGCACCGCGGATGCGGGTGTTGAGCATGTCTGCCAAAACGACATAGGCAACTGCGATAAAGATGCCCGCGAGGAACGCGACAGCAACGTACAGCATACGCTTGGGGCCGCTGGGGGCTTCGGGGGTCTTAGCCTCGTCGATAACGTTGATGCTCTGGGCAGCGCCGACGTTCTGAGCGACCGTACTCACCGAGCTAGCTATGGCCTTTGCGACCTTAGCCGTCTCCTTGGCATCGGTGCCGGTAACCGAAAGCGTAATGACACGCGTGGTGGTCTCGGAGGAAACAGACACCTTGTAGTCATCCAGATCGGTGAGGCCCAGTTCATTGGCGGCGCCGCTCTTAACGCTATCACTATCCAGCAGCGTGGCGATATCGTTGGAAAGCATCTGACTCGCCGAGAGATCGTTGTAGCTCATCTGACCGCTATCGTCGGTCTTGGCGAGAATGTACATGCTCGTCGTCGCGGTGTAGGTGTTGTCCATCGCAACGAAGGACACGATGCCCATGGCGATCGCGCAGACCACCGGAAGGGTGATGACCAGCTTGAGGTGCTTTTTGAGCAGCTGGAACAGTTCGAGAAGGGTCATGCAGCTTGCCTTTCATTTCCCCAGTTCGGATTGACAAAACTGTCCGTATGTTATCGCATCTTTTTACCGAGACCAAACTCTATACATAAGAAACAGGCTCTCCTGTAAAAATGTCGGAAGCAATCGTAAAATTGCACAACAACGCCGCACCCGAAAGTCAAATGCGGCGTCTACATCAATATCTATGTTGTATCGCTATGCGAATGGCTCGTCCTGCTGTATGGGAAACGTCACCGTAATGGTGGTTCCCACGCCCAACTCGCTCGACAAATCGAGCGTGGCGTGATGATACAGGGCCGCATGCTTGACAATTGCAAGCCCCAGACCGGTTCCGCCGCGCGCCTTGGACCTACTCTTGTCCACGCGATAGAACCGCTCAAATACCTTGCCCTGTTCTTCAGGCGCGATACCGATTCCCGTGTCGGCGACCGCAAGGAACGGATGGCCTTCGTCGTTGGTGCCGCACTGCAGCGTAACCGCACCGCCGGGTCGATTGTAGCGGATGGCGTTGCTCGCCAGATTATAGATGAGCTCGTCAATCAAGCGCGACACGCCTTCGATGACCACAGGCTTGGTCTCATGACTTATCGTCACATTCGCCTGACGGGCGACCTGTTCAAGACGCTGCTCAACCGCGTAGATGGCACGCGAGAGCTCAATAGGCTCCGTGGAACCAATGGGCACCGCCTCGCCCTCAGTTGCACGCTCGGCCTCGTCCAAGTTAGACAGCGTAAGGATATCGTTGACAAGCGCTGCCAAGCGGCCCGCCTCACGATAGATGCGACCGCCAAAGTTGCGCAGGTCGCCCTCGCCCTCGACCATGCCGTTTGCGATGAGCTCGGCATAGCCCGAAATCGCCGTAAGCGGCGTCTTGAGCTCATGGGTGATATTCGCCGTGAACTCGCGGCGCATACGGTCGTTGTCCGCCAGCACCGCCATTTGGCGCTTGAGCTCCTGGCGCTGCGACTCAATACGCTCAAGCATGGGGACCATCTCGGCATAGGCGTGCTCATAGCTACGGCGTGGGTGGTCCAAATCCACCTCTTGCAAAGGCGCGATGATGGCACGGGACTCGCGGCGCGCCATAAAAAACGAGAGTACCGCACCCGCTGCTGCGATAAGCAGCATCGGCGCCACCATCGACAGCAAAATCGCCGCAACGCCAGGCTGAGCCTGCGCCAAGCGGACAACCTGGCCGTTATCAAGGGCGACGGCGCGATACAGCATAATCTCGTCGAGCGTAGAGCTTGCGCGCTCCGCGGAACCCGAACCACTCTCAAAGGCCTCGATGACCTCGGGGCGATCGCCATGGTTGGGCAGTGTGGAAGGCGACGCCTCGTTGTCGTAGGCAACCGATCCATCCTTGTTAATCAGCGTGATGCGCAAGTCCTCTCGATCGAGGCTACGCAAGAACGGGATGGGCTCCTGCTGCTCGTCGAGGGCGGCAGCAATGAGCTCGGTTTCTTGCGCCAGGTTGGCACTCGTGGCATCCGCCAAGGTGTTTTGCACAAAGAACGCACCCAGCACCGTAAACGCCACGATAACCGCCATGGCGCAGACAAAGATCGTCACAAAAACGCGGTGCGACAGCGTATGTTTTCCCTGGGGGGCGAAGACCACGGGTTACTCCTCCGATGCGGTGGCCGCGGTGTCGTCACCTTCGGCACCATCACCGGCAGAAGGCTCGGCCAAGCGGTAGCCCACGCCGCGCACGGTCTCGATGGCGCTGGCATGCTCGCCCAGTTTTTGGCGAAGCGTCTGCACGTGCACGTCAACGGTGCGCGAACCGCCGTCGAAGTCCCAGCCCCACACGCTCTGCAGCAACGACTCGCGGGTAAAAACCACGCCGGGCTTGCGCATGAGGTACTCGAGCAGGTCGAACTCGCGCAGGGTGAGCTTAAGCGGCTCGCCGGCAACGGTCACCTCGCGATGGCTGGGCGAGAGCACGATGTCGCCCACGCTGAGCACATCGCTCGCCTGCTTGACCATGCCGCCGCGACGCAGCAGTGCGCGGCAGCGGCTCGCAAGCTCCATGAGCGAAAACGGCTTAGTCAGGTAATCGTCGGCACCGCCATCGAGCGCCATCACCTTGTCGAGCTCGGTATCCTTGGCGGTAAGCATCATGATGGGCACCGTCGCCGTCAGGCGATCGGCACGCAGTCGACGCATAATCGCCAAGCCATCGGTATCGGGCAGCATGATGTCGAGCAGGACGGCATCGGGTACCCGTCGCGCCACGGCAGCCTTAAACTCACCGTCGCACGAAAAGCCTTCGGCCTCAATCCCCTGCTTGCGCAGCGCATAGACCGTCAAATCCCTGATGTTGTCATCGTCCTCGACGTAATAGATCATGTTGAACCCCTTTGCGGCCGGCATGACCGCATCTTAACCCTAAAGGTACCTTTACTAGATGGTATCAGCCAAAACGTCCCGTCAAATAATCCGCCGTGCGCGGATCGGTCGGATTCTTGAAGAGTTGCGCGGTGGGCGCGTGCTCCACCAACTCACCCAGCAAGAAAAACGCGACCGAGTCGGAGATACGCGCCGCCTGCTGCATATTGTGCGTAACGACCACGAGCGTACAGACCTCCTTGAGCTCGCAGGCCAGCTGCTCAACCACCAGCGTCGACACGGGGTCGAGTGCCGAGGTCGGCTCGTCCATCAGCAGAATGTCGGGCTGCACGGCAAGCGCGCGGGCGATGCACAGGCGCTGCTGCTGTCCACCCGAAAGACCCAGGCCCGACTCTTTGAGCTTGTCCTTGACCTCATCCCATAGCGCAGCACGACGAAGGGAGTCCTCGACCAGCTCATCCAGCACAGCGCGATCGCGCACACCCATGCCGCGCGGACCATACGCGACGTTGTCGTAGATGCTCATGGGAAACGGGTTGGGGCGCTGGAACACCATGCCCACGCGCTGGCGAAGGCGGCAAATGTCGTAATCGCCCAGGATATCTTGACCATCGAGCGCAATCTTGCCCTCGATGCGGCAATCCTTGATGCCGTCGTTCATGCGGTTAAAGCAGCGCAGCAACGTCGACTTGCCGCAGCCCGATGGACCGATGAACGAGGTGATCTGCTTGTCGCGGATCTTGATATTCACGTCCTTGAGCGCATGATGGTCGCCATAGAACAGGTCGAGGCCCTCAACATCGATGCGCGTCGGCGAGGCGGCAAGATCCTCTGCCGTGGGGCGAGTCGCATCCCCAACCTCGCGCTCGCGCGCGGCCTCGGCCTGCGCTTTCATGAGTTCTTCAAGCTCCGTGGGCTCCACAGCCGCAGCAGCCGTCATACCGCATACCTCCACATCGATATCAATTCAGCAGTATCGATAGTAGGAATCGCGGCTCATATGCACGTGAGCGCATTGTCAAGTGTTTGTAAGGGCACACTGGCTATGCGGCGGGCAGCTCGATGGTGAATATCGTGTGTTCGGGCGTCGATTCACATGCAACGGTACCGCCGTGCGCGCATACGATCTCCTTGGCGATGGCAAGCCCCAGTCCAGCGCCGCCGCGATTGGTCGCACGCGCCGCATCCAGGCGATAGAACTTCTCAAAGATCTCCTTGAGCTTTGCCTCAGGGATGGGATCGCCCTGATTGATAAAGCGCACGCGCACGCCACCGCCGTCCCGGCGTCTGGCCTCGATCGTGATGGTCGAGCCCTCATAGCTATAGGCAACGGCGTTTTTCATGATGTTGTTGAACACGCGAGCCATCTTGTCGCCATCCACGAGCACCGTCAGGTCCTCGCGAATATCAACTTGGGCTTCCTTATGCTGCTCGTTGAGGATGGGATAGAACTCGTCAGCCACCTGAGCCAGCAGCAACCCCAGATCAACATAGCCGCGCGTGAGCACGATATCGTGGAAGTCAAAGCGCGTGATATCGAAGAACTCTTCGATGAGCGCATCGAGCCGGTGCGCTTTGTCGAGAGCCACGCCCGTAAAGTGCGCACGTTGCTCAACCGGCAGCTCGGGAGCCTCTTGCAGCAGCGAAAGATAGCCCACCACACTGGCAAGCGGGGTGCGTAGGTCATGTGCCAAGTACGTGACCAGATCGTCCTTGCGATGAGATTCGTCACGCAAGGCCTGTTGCACCTTGCGCTCACGGTCACGCACGCGGTTAAGGGCGCCCTCGACCTCCAAGAAGTCGCCGTCGATGTTGTCCCAGGTGTCGGGGTGATCGATCAGGCGATCTTGAATACGAGCAGCCAGCACACAATCGGCATGCTGCTCGCCCTGCTCGTAGCCCTGGTAGTACAGGGCGCGGCCGCACAAGAACAGCACGCACGCGGCAAGCGCCAGCACAAAGCCAAGCATGTTGAATACAAAGCCGGCATCGAACAACACCGGCCCTTCGATGCCGCCGAGCGCCATGGCGCCAATCGCCAACGTCATGGCCCACGCGGCGCCGCCAATCACCACGCAGCGGCACACGATCTCAAATCGATCAATCAGCAAAAAGCCAACAAGCAGCACCGCCAAGATTCCAGCGATGTTATCGATGCCAATCAGCAGCAGGCTCAGCAAAAAGAGCAGCACCGTTGCAAGCGCGCGGTTGTCGACGACTGACCTCACGTATTCAAAGAGTCGATCGGGCACCTCGAACGCTTGCCTATCGTCTTTTGTCATATCAAGATCCTCACAAGCGAAAAGCGTTATTCGATGATGTAGCCGACGCCCCAGACGTTTTTGATGAAGCGCGGATTTTGAGCATCGTCGCCGATCTTTTCGCGCAGATGGCGGATGTGCACCATCACCGTATTGTTGGAGCCAGGCATAAAGTCCTCGTTCCACACCGCGCGGAACAGGTCCCCCACGGCCACCACGCTGCCACGATGCTCGACCAGATACAGCAAGATGGAATACTCGATGGGCGTGAGACGCACCGGTGCACCGTCCACCGTCACACAACGAGCATCGCGGTTGATCTCGAGGCCGTCGAGCTGAATGGTCGGCGACTCGACCGCCTGTGCGCGGCTGCCGTAGCTAGTGTAACGACGGAGCTGAGCATGAACGCGCGCAATGAGCTCCAGCGGACGGAACGGCTTGACCACGTAATCGTCTGCGCCCAACGAGAGGCCCTCGATCTTGTCATGTTGGGCATCGCGCGCCGTCAGCATAATAACGGGATAGGTATGGCCGGCGCGGATGGTGCGCAGCAGCTCAAAGCCGTCGATATCGGGCAGCATGACGTCCAGCAGCGCCAGATCGAACTCCTGCTCCAAAATCGCCTTGGCAGCATCTGCTCCGCTATAGGCAATCTGAACATCAAAGCCCTCTTTTGTAAGGTAGATACCAACCAGATCGGCGATGGCCTTCTCGTCATCGACTACCAAAATGCGCTCGTTCATGCGTGCTCCTCTCGCGCTCCATTATGCCCGAGGCAGCGCGCACCACACACAACAAGCGCGGGCGATTAAGTCGGCCTTAAGCACCCTTGTGCCCGTTCGGGTGCGGATGTGGGCCACGCACGCACGCGATGATCGCCGACGCCGGCAAACGATATACTCTAGTTCCAGAAGAGACCATCCCGTCGAAAGCGAAATCCGTGAAGTCCCTCACCCCTTTTGCAAAGCGCTCAGCCCAGCTTGCCGCCGGCTTTGTCTGCGCTATCGCCCTTGCCGCCGGCGTGCCCACCGTCGCCGGCGCCCAAGTGCTCACGACCGACAATGTTTGCGGCAAAACCGCCGATGTGCGCGGTATCACGGCCGAAAACCTGCCCGATATCGATGCGACCAATGCCCTCGTCATGGGCAAAGACGGCACCGTCTACTATGCCCGCGACGCCGATGAGCAGGTCAAGATTGCCTCGATCACCAAGGTCATGACCGCAATCCTAACCGTCGAGAATTGCAAGATGGACGAGAAGGTCACGGTGAGCAACGCCGCAGCCACCGTGGGCAATTCGACCGCCGGCTTGCTCGAAGGCGACAAGCTTACCGTGGAGCAGGCGCTGCGCGGCCTGATGATTCCCTCGGGCAACGACGCCGCCATCGTGCTCGCCGAATATGTGGGCAAGAAGATCGACCCTAAGACCAAAGACGCCGAGGCCACATTTGTGAAGGCCATGAACGAGCGCGCTAAGAAGCTCGGCTGCACCGGTACGCTTTTTGAAAACCCGCATGGTCTGGACTTTGATGAGTGGGCTGGCGATATGCACTCAACCGCACACGACGTGGCGCTGATGATGCAGGAGGCCATGAAAAACGACACGATCCGCGAGGTCGTAGCGAGCGAGGATTCCTGGATCGAAGTCACGGGCGCCGACGGCACCGACCATTCGCATTCCATGGACACGCATAACTATTTGCTGGGCCAAGATGGCAACATCGGCGGCAAGACCGGCACCACCGACGACGCGGGCTATTGCTTTACGAGCGCCTACAACCGCGACGGCGACGAGATCTACACCGTTATTTTGAACTCCACCACCACCGATCAGCGCTTTACCGATACCGCCACCCTTGCCAACTGGTACTACGACCACAAGGTGACGGTCGCAATCGCCAACACGCAAGAAAAGACCGCCAACGGCAACCCGCTTATGGCGCGCATTAGTCAAACCGACTGGACGGATAAGACAATCGACGCCACGCTCGCCGATCCCACGGCGCAAGCGACCGTGTTTTCTCTTGCCGGCGAGGTGACCGAAAAGGTTAGCTACGACGATCTTTCGGGCACGGTGCATGTGGGCGACAAGGTGGGCAGCGTTACGCTTAAGCAGGACGGCACCAAGATCGCCGTCATGGACCTGGTTGCCGACGAGGAAGGCTCGGAGCCGAATCCCATTGAATGGCTACTCGTGAAGCTCGATCGCTTGGGCCGTCGCATCGACAACCGCCCACTCACAGCAGAAAGCGAGACCGTCGCCAAGGCGCCCGAGGTGTAGGGCGCAAGAATAATAAGCCCACTGAAAGGAGGCGTCCGAAAGGATGCCTCCTTTTTTGAGGGTTCGAATCCCCAGCCGCCATTCTTGATAATAAAAAGGGCCCCAAATGGGACCCTTCTTCAAATTCGTACTGGCGGAGAGCTGGGGATGTCCGGGCATGCTGCGCATGCCCTCCGGCTTCAAAGCCTGGCGGCTTTTCGCCCACGGGCTACAAACGCTTTCGCGTTTGCTTAACGCCCGTGCCCTCTCGGGTTCGAATCCCCAGCCTCCTTTCTCCGCACAAAAAAGGGCCCCAAATGGGACCCTTCTTTCAAGTCATACTGGCGGAGAGCTGGGGATTCGAACCCCAGATGCCCTTTTGGGGCATACTCGCTTAGCAGGCGAGCACCTTCGGCCTCTCGGTCAGCTCTCCGTAACAGCCGTTCTATAGTAACCAAACAGCCAAGGATGGGCAAGAGGAAATTTTCTAATTGCCTAGCATCCTTTCCTCCTTGGAAGCTTCGCCTACCCCAGCGAGCGGTTGAGGGAGCCGAGCTCGTCGTTACCCATGGTACGCCACATTTGGAAGATGCAACCGCGCGCCAGGAAGAAGAAACCGTTATCAACGAGTTGTACGGCAGCATCCGCCAGCTGGTTGGTCACGGCGGGCACCGGCGGCAACTCGAGCCCCGCCTTGCGGATGGTCTCAACCGCATCATCGAACGTCGGAGGCTCATTGATGCCCATCTCGTTCATGAGGCCCTGCATTTCCTCCAGCGCGCTGCTGCCCGACTCCTCGCCGCGCGGCACGAGGCGGTAGCACGCCAGCGCCAGCTCGAGCTGATCGCAGTTCCAGTATGCAAATGCCAAACGGTAAAACAGGTAGCCGATCGAGGGACGATCGCTCGCGATGCGCAAACCGTGACGGGCCACCTCGATAACCTCGTCAAAACGCTCCAGGCGCGCCAGCACGTTAATCAGCGCAAAATGCGATTGCATGGACGAGCGCGCCAAATCGTAAAGGCGGCGCACCTCGGGCAACGCGCGCTCAAAATCTTCCTGTTCGGCATAAAAGCTGCAAATCTCGTGCTGGGCAAAGTACAGCGCATCGGGCGCGCGCAGAATGCGCACGGAACGATCCTCCTCCATCACCGGCAGCACCATGCGTACCAACTGGTTGTCGCAGAACTGCGTTTGGACCGGCCCCGTTGCCAAGAGCTCGGCAACGGCACACTTGGCCTCCAGCTCCTCGGCCAAACGAGAAAAGCCCTCGAATGCACCTGCACGGTCAGTTTTAGACTGCTCGCGCAATTCAACGACGCGCGCCACGTACGGGTCGCCATCCTCTTCCATAACTTCCAACTCGTCAGCCGTATCGGCAAGCAACAGGTCGCGCAACGCCGGCGGCAGCGGACGATGGTCGTCACGCGGGCGAGCGTGGACCTCAGCAGGCTCAATCATATCCGGCGTGGTCGCCTCATATGCCTCAAGCATGCGCTTGCACGGCATATCGTCCATACCCATGCTCTCAAGATCCTTGGCGACGGGAACACAATCGGCAAAATACTCGGCACGGGCAAAGGAATACGTTGCGACGATGTTCACATCCCGCTCGTTGTCGGGAGCCTCAATCTGCACATAGCAGCGCGTGATGCAGGCACCCGCGGCAAAGCAAGCCGCTGCAAGCGTAAGCGCCACGCGCGCGTCGTGCTCCGCGGCCCACGCCGCACGCACGTCCTCGTCCAGTTCGCGCCAGGCGTCATCCTGAGCGTCATATTCACGCTGCGGCATGGCACCAACGACAGAGTGCCCAAACTGGACGCGCATAATCCCCTCGGCAACGTTGACACGATAGGTATAGTCGAGTCGCGTGACCACGTTGAGCGCCTCGACAATTCGTGCAAAGCGGGTGCGCACGTCCCACTCGCCACCCGGCTGGCACGAAACGGTTCCCGGCTTGGCCCACGGGTTGTCTCTCGACAGCGTTTCGAGCAAGCGAGGAACATCGTTGGTCGTCTTAGAGATGTGCCACAGATCAAAGAGCGAGCAACCCTCAAAGCTTGGCGATGAGGCGACAGGGGCCAATCCGGCTCCGATACGCTCAAGAATGCCCGAGAGGCGGTTCAGGCGGCACTCAATGGCAAGCAAGGTGTCGATCTCGTCCTGATCCAGCAGGCTGCGATCGAAATTGAGGTAAAAGAGCTTTGAACGGTCGATACGGGCCAAGCTCATTTCGGTTTTTGTCGCTATGGTACGCAGACGAGGCAGATTGACTTCGCCCATCAAGGCCGCGGCATAGCGCTCGATGCCGCTCGGATTATCCGTATGGTCAATGCGGTAGAGCAACGTCTCGATGGCATCGGGAAGCGGCGTCGAATCAAAGCCCAGCAGCACTTCGACTGGCTCGGGCAGCTTGACGAGTTTGATCTTGTCGACGACATTGTGCATGCTCTCGTCGAGCCTATGGGTGTCTGCCGTGGTCGCAATAGCATTTTCGGAGTCGGCAAATATCACGTAGCGCAAGAACATAGATGCCATGAACTCACCGTAAGGGAGGCTGCGGGCCGAATTCCATGTCTCGCGGTCGGACTGCTCGCGCATAGGGCCTTTTGGAGAGCCGATGACCCGCGCCCGGGGACGCATCGTCCCATCGGCGCCCCTTACCGCAATCTCGCCAATGCTGGAGTCGGACTCATCAAGAACCAGTTGCATATCGGGATCATCGGGCAACGGCGCCTCGCTAACGGGGCGGTCCACCTTGTACACTTCGCCCGAAACGCTCACGTAGCCTAAAAGTGACACATGGCTCTTGCCGACGAATTCAACGGCGTAGCATGATTCGTGCGGATCGTCGCCAAAGAGTTTCCAAACAACGCCATACGAGCGCCCTGCAGGCTGCTCGGGCATCACCGGAAAGCGCTTCTTGGGATCGAGAAACTTGAGCTTATAAGTCGGACGCTCTGCCACGAAATATCACCCTGATCGGTCGTCTAAAGAAAGGGCGCGCCCCAGGTGCACCGAGACGCTTACTCGGAATCTTACACGAGTCAATAACAAAAAAGCCCCCGTTGCCGGAGGCTTCAATTTCAATTGGTGCGGCGTATAGGATTCCGCGTATCCGCTTCGCGGATCCGCACCGGCTTCGGCCGCCTGCCGGCGTGCTCGCCCGCGGGCTAAAAACGCTCCGCGTTTTCCTTACGCCCGCGCCTCGACCGAGGTTCGAATCCATGCGGTGTTTACGTAAAAGAAAAGCCCCCGTTGCCGGAGGCTTTAATCTCAATTGGTGCGGCGTATAGGATTCGAACCTATGACGTTCTGATTCGTAGTCAGACCCTCTATCCAGCTGAGGTAACGCCGCAGCGCAAGACATATAAAACCACTTTAGTTCATTAGAGTCAAGCACAATCTCAAACTTTTTTCTCCAGGCAGATATTTGTCACGCTGCGCCGCGGGCACCAACGCTTCCCGTACGATCGATTGGCTTTTCAATCACATCGAACCCGGCGCCAAGCTCCCCCAAGAGCGACCGCACCCGCTGGGCACAATCGTAGTCGGCAAACGAGATGCTCAACATTCGAGCCACCTGGTTAGAAGTTCCAACGCCATAGAAGTGCTCAAGGGCAACAAGCCCCTCATACGCTACAAACGTCTCGACCACATGCGGCGACTCCTCATAGCACCATTGCGTCAATGGTCCCTCGCTCGTCTGCCGAACCACCAGGCCACCCATACCAGACGGCTCGCACGTTACCAGCAGGTACTCACCGCCTTCATCGCTCTCGAACATAACTACCCGCTCATCAAACAGCTCCATCGCGTCCCCTTTCTCTCGCTCTTATTTAGCAAAAGCATAGCAGGTAGATGGCTGTATACAGAACAGTTGTTCGTGTGTTTTCTATTGAGCTGTCCGCACGGCATGGTATGGCCGCACACAAAAAGGGCACCCCAAAAAGGAGTGCCCTAGCAAATCGCTTATGCAGCCAATCTACGCGACCGGCTCGATCTTCTCGAGGCCGCCCATGTAGGGACGCAGAACCTCGGGGATCGTGATGGTGCCGTCAGCGTTCTGGTAGTTCTCCAGAATGGCGGCCATCGTGCGGCCAGCCGGCAGACCGGAACCGTTGAGGGTGTGCAGATAGCGCGAACCCTTGAAGTTCTCGGGGTCGCGATACTTGATGTTGGCGCGACGGGCCTGGAAGTCACCGCAGTTGGAGCAGGAGCTGATCTCCTTGTAGGCGTTGTAGCTCGGCAGCCAGACCTCGACGTCGTAGGTCTGACGGGCAGAGAAGCCCAGGTCGCCGGTGCACAGGCTAATCACGCGATACGGAAGACCCAGCTGCTGCAGCAGGAACTCGGCCTCGGCGGTCATGCTCTCGAGCTCCTCGTCGGACTCCTCCGGCTTGGCAAACTTTACCATCTCGACCTTGTCGAACTCGTGCTGGCGAATGATGCCGCGGGTATCGCGACCAGCGGAGCCGGCCTCCTCGCGGAAGCAGGGGGTGAAGGCGGTGTAGCGGCGCGGCAGGGTATCGGCGTCGAGGACCTCACCGGCGTGCAGGTTGGTGAGCACGACCTCGGCGGTGGGGATCAGGAAGTTGTCGCCCGAGACGTGATAGGCGTCGTCCTCGAACTTGGGCAGCTGGCCCGTGCCGAACATGGTCTGACGCTTGACGACGATGGGCGGCCACCACTCCTTAAAACCACGGCTGGTGTGCGTATCGAGGAAGAAGTTGATGAGGGCGCGCTCAAGACGGGCGCCGGCGCCACCGAGAACGGTGAAGCGGCTGCCGGAGAGCTTGTTGCCGCGCTCGAAGTCAAGGATGTCGAGGTCGGTGCCCAGATCCCAATGCGGCTTAAAGTCGAAGTCAAACTCGCGCGGGGTGCCCCAACGACGGCGCTCGATGTTCTCGTCCTCGTCCTTGCCGTACGGCGTGGCCTCGCAAGGAATGTTGGGCAGGTGAGCCATGAAGTCGTACTGCTCCTGCTCGAGGGCGGTGCGGCGCTCGGCCAGACCGTCAATCTTCTCGTTGACGGCGCGCACGGCCTCTTTGGCGGCCTCGGCCTCGTCCTTCTTGCCCTCCTTCATCAGGGCGCCGATCTTCTTGGACTCGGCATTGCGCGTGGCTTGAAGTTCCTCAACCTCAGTGATGACGGCACGACGCTCGTCGTCGAGCTCAAAGAACTTCTCGCGATCCCAAGACGTCTGGCGGTTAGCCATGGCGACATCGATGGCATCGGGGTTCTCGCGAACAAACTTGATATCAAGCATTAGATCCTCCGGCGATATACATTCCATTTAGGTTGCAACCTTGTACATGTATGGGCAAGTATATACTTATGAGCGTCTACGACCCAACTCAACTACGCAAGAAGGCACCCAATGGACGCAGTTTTTTCCTTTTTGTTTGGCACCCGCACCGGTTTTGCCATCCTTTTCGCCGGCGGCATCCTGCTGTTTGCGATTCTTGCCTTTGTAATGGAGAAGCGCACCCATAAGATGTACGTCGACCGCGGTCCCAAATCCGAGGACGAGGAAGACAGCTTCTGGGACTAACCTGCCAAAAAGGGACAGGTTTATTTTGGTCGGTTTTATCTGGGCAAATGTAAGCGCCCCGCAACTGGAATTGAGCCAGTTGCGGGGCGCTTTTCGCTCAAGGGACAAAACCGCAGGAAAAACCTGCCAAAATAAACCTGTCCCTTTTTGGTCGGTTTTTACTGGAGGGTTGCGTCGATTGCCTTGACTAGGGCGCTGCGCATGCCGGCGTCCTCGAGCGCAACGACGCCCTTGATGGTGGCACCGCCGGGCGAGCACACGGCATCCTTCATCGCCGCAGGATGCTGGCCAGTTGCAAGCTGCAGCTTTGCCGTACCCAGCACCATCTGGCTCACAATGCGATAGGCATCGGCACGCGGGATACCGTGCTTGACCGCCGCATCGCCCAGGGCCTCGATCGCCATGGCAACGAATGCCGGAGCGCAACCACCCACCGTGCCACCCACAAACAGCAGGCTCGTATCGAGCTCGACGACAGCGCCAAGCTTACCGAGCAGGTCGAGCACAACAGCACGCTGCTCGTCGCTGAGCGTAGAGGATTTCTCGCAGGCGATGACGCCCTCGCCCACCGAAACCGGCGTGTTGGGCACCGTCGAGATGTGCGCGACACCCGGCAGGACCTGCTCCCACTTGGCACTGTCCCAGGTCCAGGCAACCGACAGAACGACCTTTTTGGCAAGAGCATCCTTGAGCGGGGCGAATACCTTCTCGATCATGTACGGTTTGACCGCAGCGACCACGATATCGGATGCGGCGACAGCCTCGGCGGCATCGTGGCAGGCGACCATGCCGCGCGCCTCGCAGCGCTCAACCAGTGCATCGTAGCGGCCCGCGCAGGCGCACATGTCGCTCGCAGCTACACCGGCAGCGATCCAGCCATCGGCCATAGCGCTCGCCATATTGCCAAAACCGACAAATCCAATCTTCATATCACATAGTCCTTTCAGACACATTCCTCGAAACGAAAGGTATTGTCCCACGCCATTGTTTCGTATTGCCGACCTATTTGTGATACGGCTCGCCTCGGCTGATCTTGCAGGCGCGGTAGATTTGCTCCAGCAGCACCACGCGCGCCAAGTTATGCGGCAAGGTAATACGTCCAAAGCTGAGCATCTCGTCGGCTCGTGCTCGCACGTCATCGCTCACGCCGTCCGATCCGCCAATCACAAAGGCGATGTCGCTGTTACCACGCAGCATAAGATCATCGAGCCGCGCCGAAAACTCCTCGCTCGAGCGCTCTTTGCCCTCAATGGCCAGCAGGATCACATGCGCTCGAGACGGCAAGGCAGCAAGAATCGCCGCCCCCTCCTTGTCGCGCGCGGCATCCACGCCGCCCGCCTTAGCCGGGTCGATATCGGCCACCTCGCGGATATCAACCTTGGCATAGGCACCCAGGCGCTTGGTGTACTCAGCGCAGGCGTCCTTCCAAAAGCGCTCCTTGAGCTTACCGACACAAACGACGGTGTATTTCACGCGTGTCTACTCCTTTGACTCGTTCTGAACCTTACCGGCAGCCAGCATCTGCTCGAACATAGAGGCCGACTGCGAAAAGTCGCTCGGCAGCACGACCGTCGAGGTTTTACCCGTGCGAGCGAACTCCGTCATCATCTCGGACCACTGCGTAAACATGAACAGTTGGTTGGCCTCGTCATTGCCGACACCCGTCTCCTGGATGATCTCGAGCGAATCTTTGATACCCAGCGCGATAGCTTTGCGCTGGTTGGCGATGCCTTCGCCTGCCTTTTCCATCGCCTCAGCCTCGGCGGTCGCCTCGGTGACGCGCTTGATGCGGTCTGCCTCGGCGAGCTCCTGTGCCGCAGCGCGCTTGCGCTGGGCGGCGTTGATGTCGTTCATGGAGTTCTCAACCTCGGTCGGCAGTGCGATTTTGGTGATGAGCGTCGACACGAGGGTGAAGCCGTAGGCGGCCATCTGCTCGGAAACGGTAGCGTTGACATCCTTGGCGATGTCATCCTTCTTGGCAAAGACCTCATCGAGTGTGTAGACGGGAATCGAAGAGCGCAGGGCGTCGGTGATGAAGTCACGCATCTGGTCGACGGGCTCCTGCAGCATGTAGTAGCTCTTGTAGATGCCCGAATCTGCCGGGCCGGCGCCCATGTCGTAGCTCACGTGGTACTGAGCGGAGACCTCAAGGCCGATGGTCACGTTGTCCTGGGTCTTAACGTCGATGCCAAAACCATTTTTCATGGTGCGCAGACTCACCGTGGCGGCCTTGCGGTCAATCACGGGCACCTTCACGTGGAAGCCCGCGTTGACGATACGATTGAACTTACCCAAGCGCTCGATGATCACAGCGTGCTGCTGCTCAACGACGTAGCAGGCGTTGGGGAGCAGCAACAACAGGATGATGATGGGAATCAAAAGGCTGGTAAGGGCGGCGATGATACCGGAAAACAGCATGGTCTCTCCTCTGATAGGCACACGTTGGCATTAGGATACCCGTCCAAGGAGATCGTGCATAACAAAAAAGCTCCCATTGCTGGGAGCTCTTTCAATCAATGGTGCGGGCGAAAGGACTTGAACCTTCATGGGGTTGCCCCCATACGGACCTGAACCGTACGCGTCTGCCAATTCCGCCACGCCCGCGTGCAGGAATTAGAATAACGGAGCGCCACCGCGAACGCAAGAACTATTTTTGAAAAAGTTTGCAGGCATTTTCCCAAGCGGCATGCGCGATTGTTTCGGCGTCCTCACCAATGCGATCGACACGGTCGTTAACCAGCGCGTTTGCCGTAATGGAGATCATTGCTGGCTCGCATTCAAGACCGCGAATGGGCTCCGGCGCCATATACGGGCAATCCGTCTCGAACAAAATGCGGTCGAGCGGGGTCGCCGCAAATGCCTCGCGCACGTCGTCGTTGCGCTTAAAGGTGGCCGCACCACCATAGGCGATATAGCAGCCCAGTTCCACAAAGCGCTCCATCGTGGCGCGGTCCTCGCCAAAGCAGTGCAGCACGCAACCGGCCTGAGGCACACCCACCTCGCGCAGCACGTTGTACGCATCCATATGCGAGGTGCGCTCCCCATCCGAGTCCTCGTGCCGCAGGTGCAGCTCCACCGGCACATTGCGGCGCACGGCAACTTCGAGCTGACGCGCCATGCAATCAATCTGCACACTGTGGGGCGCCGGCGCGATGTCGTCGTCGTAATCCATGTGGTAGTCCAGACCGATCTCGCCGATACCGGCGCACAAAGGGTCATCGAGCGCAGCAACAACCTGCGCGTGAATGTCATCGGTATAATCCGGCGCGCCATAGGGGTGAACGCCAGCGAGATACTTGATCTGCGGAATATCCCGCATCGGCAGAATTTCGCGCACGAGCCAGTCGCTATAGTCCGTCACGCTGCGCTTGTCGGCGATGGGGTCGAGCATCGTCACCAACAGGTCGACGCCCGCGGCTTTGGCGCGCACGAGCGTCTCGGGCACTTCTTTCCCCCAAAACGAAAGCAGATGCGCATGCGTGTCAGCAAGCGGTGCCAAGGGCACGGGACAAGCAACCGTCTTCTTTTTCTTGGTAAACGTCACGCGTTCGGCATTAGGCATCATGGATGAGCTCCTGAGCCAGGCGGATAAAGTCGGCAACATCAAGCGTTTCTGCGCGCGTGGTGGGTGCGATACCGCAAGCCTCAAAGGCGGCGTCGAGCACGTCCTTGGCAAAGCCGTTGGCGCTCATGGAATTGCGGATGGTCTTGCGGCGCTGAGCAAATGCAGCATCAATCACGCGGGCCACAAACTCGCGATCGAGTCCTTCGGGCGCCACGCCGTCAACACGGTCGATACGCACGACGGTCGAGTCCACGTGCGGCGCCGGCATAAAGCAACGCGGCGGCACCTCAAAGCGACCCGTCACCTGCGCATACAGGCCGAGCTTTGCCGTATAGCCGCCATAGGTCTTGTTGCCCGGCACTGCGGCAATGCGATCGGCAACCTCCTTTTGCACCATGACGATAGCGCGCTTAAGCGCGGGCATCGTCTGGAAGAACTGAAGAATGATCGTCGCCGCCACGTTATAGGGCAGATTCGCGACAAACACCGTGGGTTCACCACCGGCGGCCTGCTCAATCTGCTCCGGCGTCACCTTGAGCGCATCGCCCATGATAAAGCGGAAGTTGGCATAGTCGGCGGCGTGGGCATCGAGCACCGGCTCAAGCTCGGGATCGGCCTCAATGGACGTAACGCACGCCGCTTCCTGCAGTAACGCAAGTGTCAACGTTCCACAACCCGGACCCACCTCGAGTACGCGCTCGTCACCTGCAAGCTCGGCAAGCTCGCAGATACGCTCGATCACATGATTGTCGATTAGAAAGTTCTGGCCCAGGCGATGCTTGGTCGCAAGGCCAAACTCCTCCAGCAGCTCCCTGGTGGCCGTGGGGTTTGCCAAAGGCGAAGTTGTCATGGTTGCCTCCTTAGCATGATGGCGGCGTCTTGAAACAAAAGGGCATGGACCGTGGCGGCCATGCCCTTACAGCTAAACAGCAAATTGCCGATATGGCGCTCGCGCGGTCTCTACGCCAGACGCGGGAACAGCGGATCGCCCTTCTCGACGGGCTGACCACCAGCAAGCAGGCCCCAAGCGCAAATGCCCTTGAGGTCGTCGCTCGCGGCCTCGCCCTCACAGGACAGGCGGCGCAGAGCCTCGACAGAAGTCTGGGGCATGAGCGGCATCAGCAGGTGGGCGGCGATGCGGATGGCCTCGAGCAGGTTGTAAATCACAAATGCCAGCTCGTCAGCCTTGGCCTCGTCCTTGGCAAGCGCCCAGGGCTCGGAGTCCTCGATGTAGTGGTTGGCGGCATGGATGAGCTCCATGACCTCATCCTTGGCTCCGCCGTAATCGAGCATGTCCATCTTGGCCATGTAGCGCTCGACCAAACCGTCGGCAATCTTTGCCAGCGGGTTATCGAACGCGTCGGCAGACGCCGGTTTAGCCGGGGCGCAGCCGTCAAAGTACTTTGCGCTCATGTTGAGCGAGCGCGAAATGAGGTTGCCCCAGCTGTTGGCCAGATCGGCGTTGTAGACCTGCTCCATGCGATCGAAGCTGATGGCGCCGTCGGTGCCGGGGACCACGTCGGTCATAAAGTAATAGCGATAGCCCTCAACGCCCAGCATGTCGATAACGTCCTGCGGAGCGATGGCGTTACCGCGGCTCTTGGACATCTTCTCGGCCTTGCCGGTCTCGGCATTGCGCACGGTCAGGAAGCCGTGGGCAAAGACGTGCTCGGGCAGGGCCTCGCCGATGGCCATGAGCATGGCGGGCCAAATGACGCAGTGGAAGCGGATGATGTCCTTACCCACGATGTGGAACTGCGCGGGCCAGCGATAGGCCAGCTCGGCACGCGCCTCGTCGGTGTCGACACCGTAGCCGACGGCCGTCATATAGTTGAGCAGCGCATCGAACCACACGTAGGTCACGTGACCCTCGTCAAACGGGACCTGAATGCCCCAGTCAAAGCTCGTGCGGCTCACGGAAAGGTCGTTAAGGCCGCCCTCGACAAAGCTACGTACCTCGTTCATGCGGAACGCAGGCTCGACAAAGTCGGGGTGCTCGTCATAGAGCTTGAGAAGCTTGTCCTGGAAGGCGGAAAGCTTAAAGAAGTAGGACTCCTCCTGCACGCGCTCAAGCGGACGGTGGCAGTCGGGGCATAGATGCTGGCCGACGCTGCCGTACTCCTCGTCGCCCTTCTGGACCTGCGTATCAGTGAAGTAGGTCTCGTCAGGCACGCAATACCAACCGTCGTAGCTGCCCTTATACAGGTAACCGGACTCCTTCATGCGCTCCCACAGATACTGCACGGCATGATGCTGGCGCGGCTCGGTGGTGCGGATGAAGTCGTCGTTGGAAATCTCGAGCTTGCTCCAAAGCTCCTTGAAGTGCGGGGCCTGGCTATCGGTCCACTCCTGCGGCGTCATGCCATGCTTGGCTGCGGCCTCGGCGACCTTCTCGCCGTGCTCGTCCATGCCGGTCAGGAACTTGACGTTATAGCCGGCGGAACGGCGATAGCGAGCCTGAACGTCGGCGATGATGGTGGAATAAGCCGTGCCCAGGTGCGGATCGGCGTTGACGTAGTAGATGGGCGTCGTGATAAAGAACGAAGGCTTGCTTTGATCCATGGGGTTTGTCCTCCAGAAAAACGTTGCATACAGAGGATGATTCTAGCGCAAGGGCTGGATATCCTCCATCTATTGCATATCGAGCACCATGGCATAGACATCGCGCTTGCGGCGCGAATACTTCTGAGACAGGCGCTTGGCCACCGCAGACGCGGGCTCCCCCTCCTCGAGCGCGGCGCGGATATCCTCGCGCAGGGCCTCGTCGGGATCCGCTACCGCAGCGCCAACCGGCGCGATGCCGGCCTCCTCATCCTCGCTCGGCGGCGCGATGACCAGCGCAATCTCGCCCTTTACCTCGCCGCGAGCACGCAGCTCCTCGGCAAGCTGGTCAGCGGGCCCGCGCAAGACCTCCTCGTGCAGCTTGGTGAGTTCGCGGCAGACGGCAACCTCACGCTGGGGAAAGACCTCCGCCACGGCCTCGAGCGTCGCCACGATGCGATGTGGAGACTCGTAGAAGATGAGTGCGCCGGGCACCACGGCAAGGCGCTGCAAACGGCGCACACGGTCGCCGTGCTTTCGGCCCAAAAAGCCCTCGAAGAAAAAATGCTCGCAGGGAATGCCGGACGAAACAAGCGCCGTGACGCAAGCAGAGGGCCCGGGAATAACTTCGACGGGCAAATCGGCCTCACGCGCCGCCTCGACCAGCGCCTGGCCGGGATCGGACACGCTCGGCATGCCGGCGTCCGAGGCAAAGGCGAGGGTCTCCCCCGCCAGCAGACGGTCGACCAGGCCGGCAGCGCGGCTAGCGATCACATTCTCGTCGCAACGGACAAGCGGCTTGGAAATGCCCAGGTGCATCAGCAGCTTTGACGTCACACGCGTGTCTTCGCAGCAGATGACATCGGCAGCGGCAAAGGCCTCGCCAACGCGCGGGGACAGGTCACCCAGGTTGCCGATGGGCGTGCCGACCACATAGAGTTTGCCCGTATGGGCGCTGTTTTGCGTCATATCAACCTATTCAATCATGCCGCGCTCGAGCGTACCGAGCGCCGCGCGGGCGTCCCATGCTGCAATGCGCTTCTCGGTCTTCCACGTTTGGAAGAACCAACCGGCAGCCGGCGCAAACGAAGCCAGCTGGTTGGCGATAAACACGCGCTCGTAGGCATTGCGGCCCTCGGGCGTAACCGACGAGTTGGCAAAGATTGCCGCACCCGACCATTCGCCCACCAGCACGGGGAACCCCGTCGAAATCGCCTCTTTGAGCTCGCGCTTGTTACGCGAAATCGCCGTCGTCAGCCCGCGGGGGCTCGTGATGTCGAGCGCATGCTCGTCGCGGTAATGGTACAGGTGAAGGTCCATATAGACGTTCTTGTACTTGGCGCCGCGCATAAAATGCTTCCACTCGCTGGGATACCCCGAAGACGAGAAGACGACGATCTTGTCCTCTGGCATATACGAACGGACGAGCTCATAGGCATCGCGATAGAAGTTGCGCAGGTAGTGAGCCGGAATGCCATCCGCCATGGTAAAGAGGCTCTTGCGGACGCTCATCTGCGGCGTGTCCAGCAGCTCGATGCCCAGCAGGCTCTCGGCCTCGCCGTAACGCTCGGCCAAGCGCTCGAGCACGTCGAGCGCGACATGACGGCCGTTGGTGGACGAATGCCACTCGGCAACAGCCTCCGGCGTGGTGGGCGAATCGTTGGAATCGCCCTGACCACCTGGCACTGTCGCCAGGTCGAGCAGAACACGGATGTTGTACTTGGCGGCCCACTCAATTGCGCGATCGATGTAGTCGACAACCGAGATGTAGGACGCATCGGACTCCTGCGAGCCGAAGGCATACCAGGGCACCGGCAGACGCACGGCATTGAGGCCAATCTGCGCCATGCGGCGAAAATCGTCCTCGCTCACAAACGTTTCGTAATGACGGCGCATGCGCTCGTTATAGGCGGCGGTGCCCATAGCCTCCTGCAGCTCGGCCGCGTTGGATGCACCGGTCGCTGCATACAGCGACGGGGTCACCCAAGGCTCGGGAATAAACCAGCCAGAGAGATTAACGCCGAGTATCCTCTCCATCACTGCCCCCTTCGAATCATGCAGGTCGAGCCTGCATCGTATTGCATAGGATAAGTATCGTTTTGAGTATACCCGCGTGTGCGGACAGGCGACCGAACGGTCTGCAAAGTGACGCGAAAGTGGGAGGAATGTCTGGGGCGGGCGGGCTCGGAATGGTGCGACGAGGTGTGTACGCGCGCCAAAGGCAGGCACCGGAAAGTGTGTCCCGTTCTGAGCCCTTATTCTGGGACGCAGTTTCCGCAGAACCCTACATAAAAGAAAAGGACCCCTTTGCAGAGGTCCTAGTCAATTCAAGGTGGCGGGGAAGGGAATCGAACCCCTGACACGAGGATTTTCAGTCCTCTGCTCTACCAACTGAGCTACCCAGCCATTTGAGGTGTGCCTTGTTTCAAGGCTTGATTAGTATAACCAAGGACGCGTTCCGGTCAACCGAGAATTTTAAAAAAGTTTTTGAGCACAGCCTCGGTTCTATAAATCGGCACGTCAGAGGCATCAGCCGGCAGCAAGAAGTTTTTCGCTCAGTCCCTTAAGCCGGCACGCGTTGGAGAGCAGGGGTCGAAACAATGATTGAAGGACGCTCTAGTACGGCCCAGGCGCCGGGGCAGGAGCACATGCGCCAAGGACGAACGTTTTCGTAGCGCGCGAGGATATTGCCGTCGCGATCGATGAAGGCGATGTCGATGGGATAGGCCATAAAACACGTATGGACCGAAGAGCAGCGTGGAAACGCCATGACGAGCGGCAGGCCGTTGGCGGCAACCGGACGCCGTCCCAGCATGCCGCGCAGGCGCACGACAAACGACTCCGCCACCGCAAACTCGGCCGGCGTCCAACCCAGCCTGTTGAGTGCCCGCGCGTAGGCGATGTAGGACGAGACCGCGGTCACATGACCACCCCCGGACGCCATGGATCGACCGTCACCGCGCGCTCGTGCGACAACGTTGTCGGCGCCCCCAGCGAAACGCCAGCGATGCTGAGAGAAGTCGGCCACGGCTCATAGTGCATGGTGCAGGTGTAGGTCCTAAACGTACCGGATAGGGAGAGCAGGCCACCATCCGATGCCTCCGCGCCTTGCTCGCTCGACACTTCGATCCGCAAGTCATAGCCTTCCATGGCATTCAGAATTTGAGTCTGAACCGTCGCCGAGGCATCGGCAGAGCTTTCGTCGCCCTCCCCCTCCGACGCCACGGCGTGCGCCAACACGATGTCGGGTACCACGCGGTCGAAGCGCGCGACAGCGCTGGCAAAGATCATGACGTTGTACACGATGAGTGCCAGCACCAGCAAAACGGGCGTAACCACCGCCATCTCCACCGTCGCTTGGGCGCGCTCCTCGCGCAGACGCATGCGGATACTCATTACGACCCACCGCCCAGAGCGCCAACCAGCGTGGCGACATCGACGGTGAGCGGGATGGAGCCGCCGCCGGGCAGAGGAATCTCCGCAAGCGTGAACACCGTACCGCTAATGGTGCGTTCGACTTGATATTCCAACGCCTCGCAAAGCGCCTTGGGATCGGTCACGCCCAACGGAATACTTCGCAGCTTGTCTTGCGCTTGAGAGAAACCAGCAATGTCAGACCCCGGACTCTTAATGACGTTGGCGGAATCGGTCAGCACCGGCTTTCGCAGGCGCAAGTCGCACGGTTCCAGACCCAACGCCGCCACGGACGCCGAAACGGTATCGCCGAGCCACGATGCGATGGAGCCCAATGCGCCGCTGCCCCCTCCTAGGCCTTTAATCATCTCGCCCATAAGTTCGTCGGCCGAACCTTGGATATCACCGTATCCCACAAGCAGCCGTCCCCAAACATCCATGACGCCGTCGAGCACGCCGGCAACGCCGCCCGAGCGTTCCTTCAATGTCGAGAAAAATCGCGAAAGCACGTTGTTTTGCGCCGTCGCCCCATCGGGCGCCAGCACCGCGGCAGAGATGGCACCGCGATCGCCAAGTCTGACTGCCGTGTTAAACGAAGAGTTGAGTTCATCGGAGCTCGAGATGGCACCCGAAACCGCAAAGGCAACCACGCCGTTGCGACCGGGCGGAGCGATACGCGGGCGCTCACCGGAAAGTTCTTTGATGGCGGTATCGAACGCATTGCCCGCACGGTCGGCTTCGTCCTCGGTCTGACGCTCGAGCTCGAGCTCCTTGTTGCGACAGTCGACGTAGTCCTCCAGGGCGTCTTTAAACTTGTCAAAGTGATACTCGAAGCCGTTTTCGATAGAGGTTGAAGGCGCCGCAACAGCACCAAGCGACAAAACGCCAAAATGGCATTTGCTGCATTTATCCTGTCCATCGTAATCGGCAACCGAAGCAAATCCGCTCGGCGTCCCTTTCTTATAGTTAGGGCAGGTCGTCCCGTAATGCAGATACGCCTTGTCATCGTTCACGCTAGTCGGCCACACCGCATCGGTATAGAGTTCCGTCGCCCGAACCTCATCAGAGTTGCGCGGCAGCAGCGGAATATAGGAGGAAACCCCGTCTCCGTTCTCGGTTATATGTGCCCGATCGACCTCCGCGCTCGCATAGGTATAAAACGCCTTACGCGCCGCAGACTCTGCCTTCATCTCGACACTCGAGCCGTGGGGCTTCTCATTTGTCAGACGCCAATGGTAGTAGTCCTTCGCGCGATCAAGGGCAACTTGGGGCTCCCACGTAACGCTCGATGAGTAATGCGGATTTTGAACACCGGAGAGATCCGTTAGGCTTTTCGCACGCTCCCACATGCAAGAACAGCTGCCGACCGAGCCCTTGTCAGACCCACCACAATCCGCCAGCCAAGCACGCTCTTTAGCCTTCGCCGTGTCCTCAGAAGCCTTCCGCAGCTCCTCGGCCGCACCCTCTAAATCATCTGATGTGTCTTTAATGGTATCGGTCGAGATCTCTGATCCTTTGAGCGCAGCGAAGTCAGACTCGGATGTCCTGGGCACGGCAAGCGCCGTACCGGTATAGGTCACACTATCGGTATCCTGCGCCGACACCGCCTGCGTGGCACGCGCGGCAATCAGATACGGCAGGGCCGTCTCGATTTTCTGTAAGCCTTCCGATGCGCTTTTGGCAAACTTGTTGCGCGTTTTAATGATCTCAATCCCGGTGTCGACCATATTGCCGGCAACCGGCTCGGCACCCGGGATGAGGATGGCGACCAGGCCCGTCCCGATCGTGGCAAACCCCGCCAGCCCCAGACTCAAGATGCTCGCATCAACCACCGTGGCAGCCGTGTGATAGGACGACACTACGTTGGCACCCGCCAGCGCGCCACTATCAGCCGCCACCTGGGTATCCCCGGCACGCGACATGCTCCATATCGCCGCGGTCGACGAAAACAACAATGTGAGCACCACTAGGATGACCACGGCAGAAGAAAGCGTGGTATAGGCGCCGTCTTCGATAAACAGATCGACACCGGCTCGACCCATAAAGCCGCCTCGCTTGCGATGGCAGCTCGGACGGTGCGTCAAAACGCGTCTAGACCAGAAACGCTTAATCCCATGCAGCAATCCACGAATCATAATCTCCCTCCAGCCATTCGGGACGCGATTGATACGAGACATCGACTTTGAGCTCAACGTAGCCGCCCTCGGCGGTACCACCCATAGCCTGCGCAAACGCACCGATCACAGGCAACGGCTTGACCTCGCCGGAAACGGACACGGACGAGACGCCACCCGCACCGGCCCGGCCAAGCTCGATATCCCACGACAACGGCCCGCCGGCATGAAAGATCGAAACGTTGGGCACTGCGGCAAGTCGGCGGCGGGCGAACTCCTTAAGATCGTCGTCCTCCGCCGTCGTCGTGGTCATGAGCCGCTCGGTCTCGGCGGCGGCAGACTCCATGACCGCGCGCGTATAGAGCAGGCACACCGGTTGCAGCGCGAGAAGGATGAGTGCCAGAAACGTCGGCAGCAAAAAAGCGGCCTCGACCGTAGACTGCGCCCGGTCCTCGCGCGCGGCATCAATACAACGCGATGTCCTTAGCGGCCGCAGCGGCGTCGATAACCGACGTCGAGGCAACGCCATGGGATGCCGCCCGCTCAACCAGCGCCGCCAAGCGCCCATCGGTGCCGGCACGCCAAAGTCCCGCGATCGCCAGCACGATCGATAACAGCGCCACCGTGACGATGGCGTATTCGACCGTCGCCTGGGCAGATTCCTCACGCAGAACGCCATGCATTTCACGATCCCTCCTTTGAGTCCGTTGCCTGCGGGCTCAGGCGCACGGCGCGCAGACGACACGAAGCGTCGCCAGCATCCGCGGCAATTGTCACCATATCGACCCAGCCGCGTCCGTCGCGCACGATGGCGCCCCACACGTTTCCCTTGATGTCGAGATAGCCGCTCAGAGCAAGTTGCGCCGTGGGTACCTCGCGATAGGCACGCAGCATATCCGCCGCCGCTTCGGTCATCGGTCGGTCCTCGGACCATGCAAGCCGGACCGCAATCGCGTTGCCCTCAGGCGAATCCGTCGCAATGCCAGACCGCTTGTCGAGCGTCCGCAGAAAGGTTTGCGCCGTGACAGCGACATCCGAATCGTCCGCATCTCGCATCTCATCTTTTTGAGACGCCACCGCCGAATCTGAGCCCAAATCGGAGGCGGTCCCAGGACGCTGCTGCCGCGCGGCGTTAAGCCCCCAAAGCACCGCCGCTATCGCCACGGTCAGGCAAGCAAACACCAGCAGCACCCCGACGGGGCGCTCGCCCTCTACAGGCTGTTGATGCCCTCGCTGATAGCGTTCCATAGATCTTGGACCTTGCCCTTAAATGCGACGATGGCGATAATCGCGATCACCACGAGCACGCCGACCAAGATGGCATACTCGGTGGTACCCTGTGCACTCTCCTCCTGCAATAGTTCCTTGGCGCGCTGACGAACATGTGCCGCCCGGCAAAACGCCCAGCCCTGGACCTTGCCAGCAGCGTCAGTCATCGTGTTCATGTATTCCTCCCTACATCATCCCGCCTGCCCCCAGCAGCGGGCCCAATATGGACAGAAGCAACGCCGGCAAGATGAGCGTGCCGGTGGGAATCAGCAGCTTGACGGGTGCACGCTCGATCTCGCGCTCGACCGCGGCGCGATGAGCCGCACGGATCTCGCGACTTTGAGCGGCCAGCGTCTCCGCAAAAGGGGGAACCAACGCCGGCCCGGCGCGAGCGCCTGCCCCACCGTGATGGCAAAGGTCTCGAGCGCTCGCACGTCCAGGTCGCGCGCGGCGGCCAACAACTCGTCCTCACGCGTGCCCACGCCCACCTGCCACGCCATGCAGGCGCGCTCAAGGCGAAGAGCCAGCACTGACCGGCGGTTGGCGCAGAAAATCTCAAGCGCCGCATCAAACGAAAGACCGGCCGAAAGACCCAAGCGCACAACATCGATCATCTCGGACACTTCGCCGAGCGACACTCGCGCCGGGCCGCCCGCTCCAACCGCGCCCTTCACTCGCGCGGTCAGAGCATCGACCACCGAGCGACCCGCGGCAGCGACCAGCACCGCCTCGCGCTTGCAGGCCCCTGCGATCTTGCGTGCATCCGCCCGATCCAAACCCGTCGCGACAAATACACTCAGGGCGCACAGGCAAGCCGCAACTGCAACCGGGGCGCTCATAGCTCCACCCGCATAATGCGCCGGATAACCACCAGGGCAACGGCGTTGAGGGCAAGACCCAGCACCACAGCGCCCGCGCCGGCAGGCGTCGCAAGACCGCGACGAAAATCTGCCGAAAGCAGCGCCAACACCGCGCACATGCCCGCCGGCATCGCCGCGACCATATGCGCAGACATGCGAGCCTGCGACGTCTTAACATCCAGGCGGCGCTTGAGCTCAATGCGCTCCCCCACCATGCTCGACGCCTCGGACAGTAAGTCGGCAAGCGGAGCGCCGGTGCGCTGAGACACCTTAAGCGCCAAGGTCACAAGCGAAAGACCGGGGGCGTCGATACGCACGAGCAAGTCATCGAGCGCGTCGGTCGCCGAGATGCCGCAATCGATCGCCGCCGCCACCCGCAAAAACTCGGTATGCACTGGCTCTTGCGCATGAGCGCCCACAAAGCGCATGCCCTGGGCCAGCGAATGTCCCGAGGCAAGCGACATGGAAAGTGCGGTAAACGCCTCGGGCATTGCCTCTTCTGCATCGTGTTGCTCGCGCCGGCTCTCAAAGCCATCCCGAGCGGCACCAACGGCAAACGGAGCAACAAGTCCCAAGGCAAATCCGAGGGGCGATAACGACACCATCGTTAGTAAAACGCAGCAGACACCGCTCGATAGCAGCAGAAACGCCAAACGTCCCGAAGCATCTTCGATCACGAGGCCAAGGCGATGCGCCGGAGCCAGCGATGCCCACGAACGGGCGATCTTTTTCAGCAGATCGTTTTCCACCAGCTCACGCGGCAGCTTCTCTGCCACCGTCTCGAGCGCCTGACGTGCCAGCTCCGCCGGCGGTACCTGCGGCACACGAGGTTCCGCCCCGCACGCCGTCGCGACAGAAAGCCCTGCCAAGCCCCCTACGACGAGGGGCACAGTGATCTCCATTCGTCCACCTCCTCTTGTGTGAGCGTCCCCGACCGCAGGCCTTCTGCGATAAACGGCGGCTCGCGGTCAAGCGTCCAGGTGCGCTCGGCGGCATCGAACGTCACATAGCGCTCGAGCTCTACGCCGCCCGATGCGGCGCGTCGCACCCCCGAATACGAGGAGACGAAGCGCCTGCCATCGGCGTGGCGCTCGGACATCACGATACCGTCGAGTGCCATGGCAATCTGCTCCTCGATGAGCTCGCTCGGCAGATCGATGCCATAACGTGCAAGCAACGTCAGACGCACCACGGTCTCCTGTTCTGAACCCGCATGAAGCGTGGTAAGCGACCCGTCGTGGCCCGTGTTCATGGCCTGCAACATGTCGCAGCACTCGGCACCGCGCACCTCGCCCACCACGATGCGGTCGGGGCGCATGCGCAGGGCATTAGTCACCAGGTCGCGGATCGTCACCGCGCCCTCGCCCTCAATTGAAGCCTCGCGCGCCTCTAGGCGCACCACGTGCGGATGATGCGCAAACTTGAGCTCGGCAGAGTCCTCGATCGTCACGATGCGCTCGCCGGTGGAAATCTCACATGACAACGCGTTGAGCAGGGTGGTCTTACCAGATCCCGTGCCTCCCGCAACCGCCAGGTCCTGTCGCAGCGACACCGCACACGACAGCAGCTGCGCATACCAAAGCGGCAGCGATCCCAACCCCACGAGCTCGTCCAGCGAGCAGATACGGTCCGAGAACTTTCGGATGGTGAGAATCGGTCCGTCAATCGCCACAGGCGGAATCACCGCGTTGACGCGATAGCCCGTTTTGAGGCGGGCGTTGACGATGGGGCTGCGCTCGTCGATACGGCGGCCAAGTGGCGAGATAATACGGTCGATAAGCACACGGATCTGCTCATCATCCTCAAACGCATGCTCGATGGGGTACAAGACGCCGCCGCGTTCAAAGAAAGCCGAGCGGCAGCCGTTGATCATGATCTCGGTAACGGTGTCGTCCTCGATGAGCGGCTGCAACGGCCCCAAGCCCACCACGTCATCCAAAATCTCGTCGATGATGGTCTCGCGCTCGGGCGTCGCGAGATCGGTCGGCTCCTCAACATTGAGCGCCGCCTCCACCGCAGGACGCAATTCCGAGCGGGCAAGTGCCGGGTCGATATAGGCGCTGATACGCGCCACTTCGTCGTAACCCATGCGGTCCATCACGGCGCGCTTGGTGCGTCGTTTCACGGCGCGGCGACGCCCCACATCTACAGGCGCTGCCGCCGCCGCAGCGCCGGCAGCCTTAATCCTCGTTTGCAGGCTCATCGCTGATCACCCTCGCGCGACCAGGGAAGGCGGATACGTGGGCGTTCGGTGCGCGTTGCACGGTCGGCGACCATATCGCTCCAAGGGCCGACGGCGCACCCCAGTTCCACGAGCATCTCGCGCGTGGCCTCGCGCACGCTAGTCGCAAAAGCGCTGGTCTGCCCCACTGCCTCGTCAGCGCGCCCAAACGCCATGAGCGCGGCGAGATCCTGCCCGCCATCGGCGATACGAATCTTGGAGCTTAACGCACAGGCAATCTCAAAGCGCATGGCGACGTCCTCGTCTGCCCCGCGCGCACCGAACCGGTTGAACACGGCGCTCATGCGCGTGCGCGGCACACCTACTCGACCTGCCAGTTCAATGACGCGCGATGCCGATGCCGCGGACGACACCGCCGCATCGCCAACGACCAGGCAACGGTCGCTCGCCGCCACCGCAGCCGCCACGGCGTCGCCCCAAAAGACCGAGGTATCGATAAAGACCACGTCGGATTCGCGACGCAGAACATCAAGCAGTAGCTCCACCGGACGTGCCATGAGCTCGGCTTGCTCGGGCGCCGCGACGGGACCCCAGAGCGTAACGCCCGGCGCCACGCGCATCGAAGCGGCTACGATATCCGGCTCGGTGAGCATGCCCGCCGCCGACGGCTCCCTAAATGCCGCCCCATCTGGATGCGGCGGCCCCCCGCGGCGGGCTGAATAAGTCCCGCCATATCGCACGGAGCATCGACGCCTAACAAGTCGTAAAGGTTTCCAAACATCAGGTCCAGGTCGAGCACGGCGGCACGCAAGCCCAACAGCGACGATGTGTGTGCCATGGTGGCAACGATCGTCGACTTGCCGCAACCGCCCGAACCCGAAATAGCGCAGATGACTGGAACTCGATGCGGCGGAGCGGTAGCGTCTGGCGGCAGCGGAGGCGGCGGGGCGGGCGTCGGTGACAGCGTCCCCGTCTCCCCCGCCGCAACCACGTGCTGCGTCCAAGCCGGCATGGCTGCTTGTTCGGTCTGCGAGGCAGGCTCGTTCTGCGCAATCTGCTCATGCTGCATCAGCGACAACTCGCCGCACCCGGCAAGGCCCTCAACTTCGTCGAGTTCATCCGCCAGATTCACGCCGTGCACGTATCCCATATCTACTGCCGGGGAGTCGCCAGCATGCTGCGCCGGCCCTCCAGCGTCATCGTATACAAGGGGGTTCCGGGGGCGCCGACCATGCTCGGCTTCCGCTTTTCCATAATCATCAACACGCGGGCCTCTTGTAGCGCGAGGCGCCCCGGGTTCCCTATCAACAAAAGCATCGGGCTCAATCGTCATGCGCCGATCGGAATCAACCGCTCCCTCGCCCGCGCGCCCGTTGCCGCATATACTGTGTGCAGCGATGACCTCGGTCGCCCCCGCGCGAAACAGCCCCTCGATATCCGACGGATCGAGCGCTTCTATCAACACGACCACGCGACTCACGCGGCCTTCGGCCGTCAGGCGCGCAACAGTCTTGCGCACATCTTCGGTATCAAACAGAGACGCCGCGATGATGGCAGCCCCGCGGCGCGACGGAAACGCCCGCGCCATGGAAACCAGCCCGTCCAGGTCACCCACGCGAAGCACCTGTGCACCCGCATCACGGCCCTCGACTTCCCGCTGCAACAGCCCGTAATCGCCGCACGCGCAGCACGCAAGCCAGATCGCCTTCATCACTCGTCGCCTCCGCTCTTTTTGCCGCGCGCCGTGGCGGGAATCGTCAAGCTGACCGTTCCCTTGCCCGAGGCTCCCAGCAGTTCCTTGACGTCTTCGGGGTCAGCCGCCAACGTCACCCATTCGATCTTGCCCTCGCGCGTGGCACAGGAATCCTCACTGGTATCGATCACGTGCGCGCCGCACAGCCGATCGGTCACGCCGTCCTTTTGCACGTACACGTCCACGTAGCTGCCCACGCCCGTGGCACCGCCGACCGAGTGCTCGGCATCGACCGCCACCGAAACGGCAACCTTGCCCTTAGGCACCTCGAGCTTGCGGCTCTCGGCCTTGGTGTAGACATTGCAGATCACGGCGTTTTTGGGAATACGCGAAGTCGTCGCGTCGCCGCGCACCTGGCGCAGCTCGGTCGCCGCGTCACGCGGCAGCAGACTCGTCAGCCATTCCTGGGTTATGACATTGGTCTCATCGAGGGTCTCGCCCACATCGATATCGCGCGCCGCGACGCATACCTCGACGCGATCGCCACCGTACTTGGCCAAGGTCTCAGCCTGGACCTGTTCGGCTTGCGAGCGGATCGACGAGCCGTAAACCATGCAAAGCAGAGCAGCGAGCACGCCCGCGACCAGACTGATGGCGATGCGCTTGCTCTTGTTCACGGCCGCTCCTCTCATGGCAGTGCCGGGCGAATGCCCGTACCACCATTGTCTGGGCGGTCAGAGTGCAAAGCGGCACAATCGCGATCTTGGTTTTCGATGTCAAACCAATCGTTGACCAAAAACTGACCAGCCCGTCAAGCTCGTGGCAAGGTTTTGGTCAGCACGTCAGCAAACTGCATGTTTCGAGGCTTTTCCACAGCAAAAAAGCCGTCTCCCGAACAGTTGGGAGACGGCTGTCATAGGAAAAATCAATTACAGATGGACATCGGGATCGAGCATTTGAGCACTCACGCGCATGGATGACGCCAGGTTTTGGAACGTTTCCAGACGCAGGCTGTCAATCTGCCCGGCGTCCTCGGCCTCGCGAACGGCGCAACCCGGCTCATGGGTGTGCGTGCAATCGCCAAACCGGCACGCGCGCGATGCCTCGACAATCTCGGGGAAGGCGCGCGCCAGACCCCGCTCGTGACCCACGAGCGGCAAACTGCGCAGACCCGGGGCATCGGCGATCACGCCGGCGTCGCCCGGCAGCGCCACCATCACGCGCGCGACGGTAGTGTGACGGCCCTGGTCGTCGCGTTCGCGCACACCGCCGGTCGCCAACGTATCGTGGCCCAGCAGTGCATTGAGCAGCGTCGACTTGCCGGCACCCGACTCGCCCAGAATCATGGCGCAGCTCCCGGCAGGCACGCAGGCACGGACCTCGTCCAGGCCGCGGCCCTCGGCAGAGGACGTCACGATCACGCGCACGTTCGGACCCACCAGGCGGCGCACGCGGTCCAGATCGCGCTCGAGCTCCCCGGCATCGCAGCGGTCAGCCTTGGTGAGCACCACCACCGGCTCGGCATCGCAGTCGAGCGCCAACACCAGCGAGCGCGCCACACGGTCGAGCAGCACCTCGCCGGCACCGAGCGCCTGCACGATTAGCACGCTATCCACGTTGGAGCAGAGCACCTGGCGCTCTCCGCGGGCACGGCCGCGCCAACGCTCAAAGCTCGTACGGCGCGGCAGTACGCATTCAATCACGCCCATATCGTGCCCGGGAGCGCGGCGCACCGCCACACGATCGCCCACGGCAGGCAGCAGGACCTCGTCCCCACCGCGCGACTTGGCAAATCCCACGGCATGCTCGGCGCGGAAGGTATCGTCGGCAGTCGCCACCAGCGGAAACCCACGATCCAAGCGCACCACGGCGCCAAGCTGCATCTGCTCGGGCTCCTCGGCATGCGCGCAGAAATCATCAAAGGCAGCCTGCTGGGCTTCATCGACCGGCAGGTCATCAAACGCCGGAACATCCTGCAGCGCGTCAAGCCCCGGTACACTCGCCAGCAACTCCTCAGCAGATGCAGGGGGTTCGGTCGCGAGCTTCCGACGACGATCACGCTTAGCCCGCGCCCCCGTCGTCTTTTTCTTCGCCTTAGCCTTAGCCTTAGCCACAAACGCCTCCCAGCACCAAAAATCACAACTGAGCAGGTATTTTAAATCAAAAAGAGCTGGCCGGGCAAAGCCCGACCAGCTCACAAACTTTCCCTCAGCCAATGGTCCCGAGAGGTTATCCGAAGGCCCGCCCGCCGGGAGGGGTTTCTTCCGAGCGATCCCGCAGCGCGAAGCGCGAGGACCAGCGAGGAAGAAACCCCGCAGGCGGTCGGGCCGGTGGGAAGGATGGCCTTTCGACTTACTCCTTCTCGACCGCGCGCATGATCGCCTTGTAGATCTCCATCAGCGGGATGATCAGGAAGGCCAGGCCCAGGGCAGCGACAACGCCCTTGAGCTCAAGCGTCACGGGGCCAAAGAACATCTCGGCAAGCGTCGGCTGCACGGTCACGATCACCGTCAGCACCAGTGCCAGCGCGGCGGAAGCCCACAGCCACTTGTTCTGCTTCTTCATGGTGAACAGCGACGCACGACGGCTGCGCATATTGAAGCAGTGGAAAATCTCGACCATGTTGAGCGTGATGAACGCCATCATCACGCCTTCCTCGTCGGCATTGCCGGCGATCATATCGGCGATGTGGATGTAGCCCATGTCAAAGTACACGCCCACAAAGAAGCTCGCCAGCACCAGCGCGGTGATGATTAGGCCCTGGACCACGCAGTCCAGACCCATATGTCCGGCAAAGACACCGTCCTTGGCGTTGCGCGGCTTGCGCTTCATGATGTCGCCCTCGGCATCCTCCATGCCCAGCGCAAGCGCGGGGAAGCAGTCGGTGACCAGGTTCACCCACAGCAGCTGCACCGGCTGGAAGATGGTAAAGCCGATGAGCGTGGCGATAAACACCGAGAACACCTCGGCAAGGTTGGCCGAAAGCAGGAACTGGATGACCTTGCGGATGTTGTCGTAGATGCGACGACCCTCTTCGCAGGCGCCGATGATGGTAGCGAAGTTGTCATCGGCAAGTACCATGTCGGCGACGTTCTTGGTGACGTCGGTACCGGTGATGCCCATACCAACGCCAATGTCGGCGCGCTTGATGGACGGGGCGTCGTTGACGCCATCGCCCGTCATGGCCACGATCTGGTCGCGCGACTTCCAAGCCTCGACGATGCGTGTCTTGTGCTCGGGCTGGACGCGGGCGTACACGCCGTAGTCCTCGATGTGCGCGTCGAGTTCCTCGTCGCTCATGCGATCGAGGTCGGCACCGGTGATGGCCTGGCTGCGATCGGCGACGATGCCCAGCTGCTTGGCGATGGCCACGGCGGTGTCGATGTGGTCGCCCGTGATCATGACGGTGCGGATACCGGCGTCGTGCGCCTCGTGGATAGCGTCGGCCACCTCGGGACGGACCGGGTCGATCATGCCGGACAGGCCACAGAAGACCAGGTCATGCTCGAGCGCAGCGGGGCTGCAGTCGTCGGGAACCTCGGTGTAGGTGCGGCTTGCCAGCGCCAGTACGCGCAGGGCCTCGTCGGCCATGGCCTTGTTGGCCGCCACGAGCTCGGCGCGGCGCTCCTCGGTCAGGGGGACGACCTTATCGCCCTCGTAGATATGGGTGCACAGGCCGATCACCACGTCGGGCGCACCCTTGGTGTACTGCTCGTACTCGCCATCCAGGGTCTCGACGACCACGGACATCATCTTGCGGCCCGAGTCAAACGGGGCCTCGCCCACGCGCGGATGCTCGGCAGTCAGGCCAGTGAGGCCCGCCTTGCCGGCGTCGTTGACGAGCGCGCACTCAGTCGGCTCGCCCACGGCCTCGCCCAGCTCCTCGTCCCACTGAGCATCGGAGCACAGCGCCATGCCGGCCAGGAACTTCTCCTTGGGCGCAGCGAGCTCGTGCTTGACGACGGTCATCTTGTTTTGGGTAAGGGTACCGGTCTTGTCGGAGCAGATGGTCTGCGTGCAGCCGAGAGTCTCGACGGCAGAGAGCTTGCGGATGATTGCCTGGCGCTTAGCCATCTTGGTCACGCCAAGCGATAGCACGATGGTCACGACGGCGACCAGGCCCTCGGGGATGGCAGCGACGGCGAGCGAGACGGCGACCATAAAGGTATCGAGCAGGGCGGTCGGGTCGGTAAGAACGTTGCCCACGCCGTGGCGGATGATATCAACGCCAAAGATGACGACGCAGATGACGATAACCATAATGGTAAGGATGCGGCTGAGCTCGGCGAGCTTCACTTGCAACGGCGTGAGCTCTTCCTTGGCCTCGGCCAGGGCGCCGGCGATCTTGCCCATCTCGGTGTTCATGCCGGTGCCGACCACGACGGCGCGACCACGGCCGTACACGACGGTGGAGCCCATATAGCACATGTTCTTACGGTCGCCGAGCGGCACGTCATCGGTGCCCGCAGCGAGCTCGATCACGTTGGCGTGCTTCTCTACGGGCACGGACTCGCCGGTGAGCGCGGCCTCTTCGATCTTCATCGTGGCGCTCTCGAGCACGCGGCAGTCGGCCGGGACGGAGTCGCCCGCCTCGAGCATGATCACGTCGCCGGGCACGAGCTCGGCGCTCGGCAGGTGCACGAGCTTGCCGTCGCGCAGCACCTTGGACTGCGCCGCACTCATCTCCTGCAGGGCCTCGAGGGCCTCCTCGCTCTTGGCTTCCTGGACCACGCCCAGCACCGAGTTGACGATAACGACGAACATGATGATGGCAACATCGGCAAAGTCGGGCTCGCCCTTGACCATGCCCGTGAGCGCACTGATGACGGCGGCAACGATCAGCATGATGACCATGGGGTCGGCCATCTGCTCAAAGAAACGCTTCCACAGCGGTGTCTTCTCGGCTTCCTCGAGCTTGTTAGGGCCTGTCTTGGCGAGGCGCGAAGACGCCTCGTCGTTGCTCAGGCCGAGGTTCTCATCGACACCTTGGTCGCTGAGCACCTCCGCCGCGGCGGACAGGTATTCCTTTTGCATATAGAGTCCCCTCCTGGGATTCGGGCCACTCAGCAGATTGATGCCCGATCATAATTCCCAGGAGAAGGGCAAGGGCTCATCAAGGCTGCCGTGCTGAGCGGCAGTTGATAGTGGAGCTATGGTACCCCAAAGCGACGCGTCTAGCCAAAACAATCGGTTTGGAAATATGGTCCGCACGCAACGGTGCAGACCGTGTGATGCTCAACATTGGTAAAACGTTTTTTCTTCGGCACATCGCCAAACTGACATATCTCCCAGATAGCAGCGGTTGGAGTGGTTGGTAAAGATTTTTCATATACCGTTTTTCCCGCAAAAAATGAACTTCCATTTCGGCATACGGTCGATTTTTTGGGGTATTCGGTCGGCATTTCGTTATAATCATCTCGGTTTTATTTCTTATGGTTTATCTATCAGCGCAAGACGATGTCAGATGGAGGTCTGAATGTACAAGCGCACTAAGATTGTATGCACCATGGGTCCCGCCTGCGATAGCGACGAGACCATCCGCGAGATGATCAAGGCGGGCATGAACGTCGCCCGTTTTAACTTCTCGCACGGCTCCTACGACGAGCACCACGGTCGCATCGAGCGCGTCCGCCGTATTTCCAAGGAGCTCGGTCTGCCTGTCGGCATCCTGCTCGACACCAAGGGCCCCGAGGTCCGCACCGGCCTTCTGGTCGACGGCAAGAAGGTTGCCGTCAAGACCGGCGATAAGATCGTCGTCACCGCTCAGCCCACGTCCGAGGATTTCCACGGCACCGCTGAGCACATCTCCCTCGACTACCTGGCTCTGCCTTCCGAGGTCGAGAAGGGCTCCCTCATCCTGATCGATGACGGCCTGGTTGCCCTCGAGGTCGAGTCCGTCAGCGGCCAGGACATGACCTGCGTCGTTAAGAACGACGGCCTGATCGGCGAGCGCAAGGGCGTCAACATGCCCAACGTCAACATCTCGCTGCCCGCCATCACCGAGCGCGATCGTCAGGACATCCTCTTTGGCCTGACCGAGAACATCGACTACATCGCCGCTTCCTTCATCCGTGACGGCGAGTCCGTCCGCGGCATCCGCAAGCTTTGCCGCGAGAACGGTGGCGAGCACGTGACGATCTTCCCGAAGATCGAGTGCGCCCTGGGCGTCGAGAACTTCGACGAGATCCTCGAGGCTTCCGACGGCATCATGGTCGCCCGTGGCGACCTGGGTATCGAGATCAAGCCCGAGCTCGTTCCGCACATCCAGAAGGAGATCATCGCCAAGTGCAACGCGGCCTACAAGCCCGTTATCACCGCTACGCAGATGCTCGACTCCATGCAGCAGAACCCGCGCCCGACGCGCGCCGAGGTTGCCGACGTTGCTAACGCCATCTACGACGGCACCGACGCCGTTATGCTCTCTGGCGAGTCCGCTGCCGGTAAGTACCCGGTCGAGGCCGTTAAGATGCAGGCCAGCATTGCTCTCGAGACCGAGAAGTACCTCCCGGCCCACGCTCCGCTCGAGGTTCCGGCCGACGCTCACGGCACCCGCGTCGTCAACAACGTTGTGGGTATGTCCGCTGTGAACATGGCCACCACCGTTGGCGCCAAGTGCATCACCGTGCCGACGACCACCGGTCGTACCGCACGCCTGATCTCGCACTTCCGTCCCAACATGCCGATCTGCGCGTTCTCCCGCCACGAGTGGGCCGTCCAGCAGATGATCATGTACTGGGGCGTTATCCCGCACCAGGCCGAGATTACCCAGGGCACCGTCAACGGCACGATCGTCAAGGCGATCGAGACCGCTAAGGAGCTCGGCTACGTCGAGGCCGGCGATCTGACCGTCGCTACCGCCGGCGATCCCCGCATGAGTGTTCAGCTCGAGGACAAGGTCTCCTCGACCAACGTCGCTTACGTCGCTCAGGTGCGCTAAATCGCACTTGCAAGCACGCTTGCATTGCAAAAGGGCCCGGAAGGCTTTGCCTTCCGGGCCCTTTTTAGACCTTCTTCGTATGCCGCATCATCGATTTGTGTTCAGTCGCAAGCCTCTCCGATGCCGAGCGCACCACCGAAGACGCCCTGCGACGGGAGCCGTTGGTCAATTGGAATGAACTGTTCACCGTTAAGCCGGCCGGCTAGCAGCTAGCGATCAGGGGGACTGCGGGAACGTCAGAAGCAGCAACGCGAGCCGCAAATCCCGCCTCGGTCAGCTCGATGACCTCGGTAAACGTTGCATCGAAAAACTCCTCAGTTAGCAGGCGGTATGGCGGATGATCGGGCTCACCGGGGTTTTCGCGCACAATCTCGTGCATAACGCCGATGGTCTTGAGCACATACTCCTTATGGATGGGATACTGCCCAAAACGTGCCGCAGCGGTATACAGACGATCGGTCGCACGCGGGATGGAAACAATGCCGAGCGTCTTACCAAACCAGTCAAAATCGCCCTGCTTTTTAATGCGGAATTCCTCGCACGGCTTGCCGCCGTGCGCCTCCAGATACTGATTCACGCGCGTATTCCATACGGTATCGGCCACCAGATGCGACCAGACGCCCAGCGTTAAATCGAGCAGCGACTGCGCCACATCTTCGGACGCAAGCGAGAACTCACAGGCGCCGGGACCGGCAACCGGCTCGGCATCCTTGTAGCGTTGGGGATAGTGCACGCGGTTCAGTCGCTCGCGCTCCTCGATAATCGAGGTCGCCGCGGCTGGCGCACCGGTGGGCGAACTTTTAAGCAGCGGCGTCACATAGGTATCCCAGAACTCGTGCTCGCGTGGTTTGGGGATAGGCTCGGGCTTAGCAAAGTGCGTGATGCGGTACGGGATGGGATCGGCAATGCCGGGAACCATGTAGCCCACAAAGATGTCCGGAACCACGCAGCCAAACAAAAAGGCATTGCGGTCGCGCACGCTATCGGCAAGCACGCTAGCACGTGTCAGCAAGCGCTCCGTTTGAGCGATATGAATGTTCCAGCTTGGCATAGCCACCCCCATAAAAAACCTGGATAACTATACCATCACGGCAAAGCCGCGCGGGCGGCTACGCATCCTCTACGCAGCAACTATTCCGCAGCACCGCTCTCGGTTCCATACGACGGCGAAGGCGCCTCGACCACATGGTGATATCGATCGATATAGATGGCACGGGCCCCCAAGCGGCGCACCAAATCTTGATGGTGCGTACTCATCAAAACCGTCTTACCGGCAGCAACGTAGGCCAGCAAAAAGTTGACTACGATGTCGCACGAATCCTCATCGAGCCCGTTGGTGGGCTCATCGAGCACTAGGATATCGGGGTTCATCGATACGACTGCCGCCAGCGCAACGCGCTTCTTTTGCCCGCCCGAAAGCTGATAGGGCGAGGCATCGACCAGATCGGCAACCTGGAACAGCTCCATGGCATCGCGGACGCGGCGCTCGAGCTCGTCTGTCGGCAGCCCCATCTGCGCGGGACCAAAAGCAACTTCCTCGCCCACCGTGGCACAGAACAGCTGGGCGTCGGCATTCTGGAACACAAAGCCCACGCGCTGATGAAAACGCTGAGCGGCTGCGGAATCCTTGAGATATGTCGCATCGACCACGCGCCCATCGAACAGGTACGCACCCGCGTCCGTGAGCTCAAGGCCGTTAATAAGGCGCATGATCGTCGTCTTGCCACAACCGTTAGGACCAAGCAGGGCAACGAGTTCACCACGATCGACCTGCAGCGAAACGACGTCGACCACCGTATGCCCCGTATATGAGAACACCACGTTGCGCAGCTCGATGAGCGGCGCGGCCTCGCTGCCCGCACCGTTCGTGCCCGCCGCACTATTCATATCGATCGTCAAAACGTCGCCCTTCCCTATTTGCATCCCCAGCAAGAACCAGCAGCGCCTACAGCACGGCGCACAACACTGCCAGCAGTGCCACGCCGGCCGCATAGACCGCATCGCGCCAGCCAAACCCGGCGCGCGCGGGCGCCGGATACGCACCGGCAAAGCCGCGGCAAAGCATAGCCTCGTCCATCGCGTGGCTGCATTCCATCGCCTTGATAAACGTCATGCCCATGATACCCGCCAGCGAGTCGGTGCGCGAAAAACCCGCAGGCGCACGACCCACGCTGCGCAGCATGACCGATTCGCACAGATCGTGCGCCGTGCGTCCCAGCACCTCGATATGCTTGAGCGCCATATCAAACGTAAAGATGACCTCGTCGGGCAGGTGCAACATTTTGAGCGCCGCCGACATGCGGCTCCAGGTAAGCGTCCATGAAACGCCCAGCACCAGCGACACATTAATGAACGTCTTGAGCGCAATCTTGAGCATGGCGCCCGTGGCAGACGCGCCCAGCAGCAGGGCAGGTAGTGCCAAAACCACCGCGAGCCCCGCAGCGCCAAGTGCCGGCACAAAGGTTGCCCGCAGCCCGCGTACGGGGCGCACGGCAACGAGCACCAGCGCGATAGCCGCCATCAACATGAGGTACAGCGGGCTCTGTGTCAGGTACACGCACAGAACGCAGACGAACATCCCCACCAGGCGCACCGGCGCCGAAACGCAAGAAAGGGCGCGGTCGACCATCGACCCGCCCTCGTGTGCGCCTCCACCCAGGCGAACCCGCTCAAGCAGGCTCGCCAGGTGTAGGACATTCTTTTGCATCACACGATGTCGAGCCCCCGCGGGCTCGTAACGCTGCTCGACCGTAAGCCAGCTAGGCAGCTCGGCTATTGCCATGAGCACCGCTTTCCTTGACCGTCAGCGAGACCAGGCGGAATGCGATGGTCAGCACCGCCACGCCAATCACGCCCGAGAGGATATACATGGCAGCCTGGCCGGCAAAGCCAAGACCCTGCTCCTCGGAATAGGCCTGCAGATAATCGCCCGTGGGCAGGGCGTCGGCAAAGGTCGGGGTATCGAGGCCGACCGAAGCCTGCAGGCTGTCGTCGCCAGCCTCCTGAACGGCGGTCGCGGCGCCCTCGGCGTCCCACTCACCCCAGGCGTCACCGGTGGCGAGCAAGCCGAGCGGCGTAGCCACGACAAGCACGGCGACCAGAATGAGCGTGGGAATCAGGGAAGTCTTCTTGGCGGTACCATCGGCGGCAAGCTGGCCATCGGCGGCTTCGGGGCCGACGATAATGCTCGGCGCCGTCTTCTTAATGAAGCCGTAGATGGCGGCCGTCGCCACGCCCTCGATCACGCCGGCAACCAGCATATGCGGGATCAACATGGCCGGAATAGCCACGGACAGCGGGAAGGGGCAGTACAGAGGGGCGCCCGAAGCGTTGGTGAAGAGCATCGGCTGAATACCAAACTCGATTGCCGCGCACAGGGCCGCCAGGCACAGGCCGACCCAACCGCTCACGATGGCAGAAACCGAGGTGCCCCAGCTCTTGTCGTGCAGACGGCTGTTGAGCGCACGGAACACGATAGCAGCGACAAACGGCAGCACAAAGGCCATGTTAAAGCAGTTGGCGCCAAACGACAGAACGCCGCCGTCGCCAAACAGCAGCGCCTGCAGCGCGAGTGCAACCGAGACTGCAATGGCAGCAGCCTCGGGGCCCAGCAGCAGCGTGATGAGCGCGCCACCAACAGCGTGACCAGTGGTGCCGCCGGGCAGCGGCACGTTGAACATCATGAGCAAAAAGGAGAACGCAGCGCAAATACCCAGAAAGGCCATATGCTCGCGATCGAGCGTGGCGCGCACTTTCTTGATGCAGTGAACCCATACGGGCACCATCGCCACCGCCATAACGGCATCGGTCTGCGGGGACAGATAATTATCTGGAATGTGCATATACGCCTCCCGGTTGTCGGCGCACAGAATTGCAACGCCGCTTGAACCATTTCATCAGTGTTACGAGCTAGATGATTCGTAACACGCCGCAGGCTATGATAGCAAAACGGCGCGCCGCCACAAAAGCAGCACGCCGTTATGTAATGCGCGTGTCATATATGCAGGCTCAGCGATGCGTTATACCGAGCATAGCAGTCACGCAGGATCGGCAGCAGCCACCGCTGACCTATACCCATCGCAAGCCCTAGCCGCGGACCTCGCCGTTTACGCCTTTGCATACCTTGGTGACGATCTTTTGGTGCGCCTTCTCGACCTCTTCGCTGGTAAGCGTATGATCGTCGGAGCGATATGTAAGCGCAAAGGCCATGGACTTCTTGCCCTTGCCGATACGAACCGGATCGCGGTAGACATCGAACAGGCGCACGCCCTCGAGCAGCTTGCCGCCGGCGCTGGTAATACGGCGCTCAAGATCCTCGCAGGTCACGGCATTGTCGACCACAATGGCAAGGTCGTGCTCAACGGCCGGGTACTGCGAGAACTCGCGGTAGTTCTCCTGGTTGCGGGCGCCCTTGATCAGCTTGTCCAGGTCAAGCTCAAAGGCAACGACAACCTCGTCGATGCCGCAGGCCTCGCGCGCCTCGGGGTGGATCTCGCCGACCCAACCCAGCACGGTGCCGCCGGACAGAACCTCGGCCGCACGACCCGGCTGCAAAAAGGCATAGCCCTCGCCCTCGACGGGACGGAAGCGAACCTTCTCGATGCGCAGCTGGGCGAGCAGCTCCTCGACGATGCCCTTGCCAAAGAAAAAGCGCAGCTTGCGGTACTTCATGTTCCAAGACTGCTCGCTCCACTGGCCCGAAAGCACGCCCGCGACGGACTTGGTCTCCTTGGGCAGGCTGGCGTTCTCGCGACCGTGGAACAGGCTGCCGACCTCGTACAGGTGCACGTTGGGCGTACCGTGCGCCTCGTTGTAGGCCACGGATTGCAGCAGGCCCGGCAGCAGCGAGCGGCGCATCTCGGTCTGCTCGGCCACCAGCGGGTTCATGAGCACCACGGGGCAGCCGCGACCCTCGGTGGGCATGCCGATCTTCTCCAGGTCGCCCGGGGCGGCAAAGCCAAAGGTCGTGGTCTCGTTGAGGCCGCAGGCGCGCAGGATCTCGCCGACCTTGCGGGTGAGCTTCTGCTCGCGGGTCAGGCCGCCGATGTGGTTCTTAGCGGCCGGGATGGTCGCCGCCACACGGCCCATGCCCCATAGGCGCAGGACCTCCTCGATCAGGTCGATCTCGCGCGGCAGGTCGGGACGGAAGCTCGGCGGGGTAACCATAAAGTCCTCGCCGTCGCGCTCGACGGTGCAGCCCAGACGGGTGAGCGAACGCTCGATAAAGTCGGGCTCGATGTCGGCACCGCAGATGGCGTGCACGCGGGCCAGGCGCAGCTTAATGCTGTCGATGGTCTTGGGCGCGGGGAAAACGTCGACATAGCCGGGAGCAACCTCGCCGCCGGCGATCTCCTCGATCAGCGCGCAGGTAACGTTGGCGACATCCACGCAGCCGGTCTCGTCGACCTGGCGCTCAAAGCGAATGGAGGCGTCGGAGATCAGCGACAGATCGCGGCTGGTGTGCGAGGTGCGACCGGCGTTGAAGCAGGCGCTCTCGACCATCACGTCGACGGTATCGTCCTCGATCTCGGAATCCATGCCGCCCATAACGCCGGCCAGCGCCACGGGGCGCTCGCCGTCGGTGATAAGGCCCATGCCGGCGTCGAGCGTACGCTCCTCGCCGTCGAGCGTCGTGAACTTCTCATCCTGCTGGGCGGCGCGAACCACCACGCGGCGGTGGCCATCGCGCTCGGCAAAGGTGTCCAGGTCAAAGGCGTGCAGCGGCTGACCGGTGAGCATCATCACATAGTTGGTGATGTCGACGATATTGTTGTGCGGGCGCACGCCCAGGGCGTTAAGGCGCTTGACCATCCAGTCGGGCGAGGGGCCGACCTTCACGTTACGTACGATGCGGGCGACGTAGCGGTCGCACAGGCCCTCGTCGGCAATCTCGACGGAAAGCTCGTCGTCGGTCGCGCGGCCGGTCTCGGCCTTGATGGCGGGCAGCTCAACGTGGAAATCGCGGTCGAAGATGGCGCCGGTCTCGCGGGCCATGCCGATCATGGACAGGCAGTCGGGGCGGTTGGGCGTGATCTCGCAGTCGAGCACAGTGTCGCTCGAACCCACGTACTCGGCAAACGGCATGCCGCAGGGCGTATCCTCGGGCAGGATCATAATGCCGGAGTGGTCGCCGCCCAGGCCGAGCTCGCGTGCGGAGCAGTTCATGCCCATGGACACGACGCCGCGGAGCTTGCTCTTCTTGATCTTGACGTCGCCGGGAAGCACGGCGCCGATCATGGCCGTGACGATGTGGTCGCCGGCCTCGAAGTTCTGCGCGCCGCAGACGATTTGCAGTGGAGCGGGATTGCCGTCGGCGTCGAGGTTCTTGTCACCCACGTCGACCGAGCACACATACATGTGGTCGCTATCGGGGTGCGGGGTCTTGGTGAGCACCTTGGCGGTCACCACGTGGTCGAAGGACTCGCCCACGGTGTCGATCGCCTCGACCTCGGTGCCGGTACGGATATATTCGTCCGAAAGGGTCTTGGGATCCTCCGGAATATCGATCATGGTCTTGAGCCAGTCGTAAGAAACGCGCATGTAGCTCTCCTAGTTCTTAATCTCCGCAAAGAAAGGAATATCAAATGAAGACGTTCGCCTTAGGGGTGTCCAAGTGCCGCAGATTGCCTTGAAAGAGGAGGGCAGCGTACTTAGGTACGCAACCGACGATTGAAAGGCGAGGTGCGGTGCTTGGAAAAGCCGCCGGGACACGGTGCCCTAGAACTGATTGAGGAACCTCATATCGCCCGTCATGAGCGTTCGCAGGTCGGGCAGGTCGTAGCGCAGGGCCGCGACGCGCTCGGCGCCAATGCCAAAGGCGAAGCCGGTGTACTTCTCGGGATCGATGCCGCAGTTGATCAGGACGTTGGGGTCGACCATGCCGCAGCCCAAGATCTCGATCCAGCCGCTGTGCTTGCAGAAGTTGCAGCCCTTGCCGCCGCACACGTGGCAGCTCACGTCCACCTCGCAGCTGGGCTCGGTGAAGGGGAAGAAGTGCGGGCGGTAACGCGTCTTGCGATCCTCGCCAAACATGCACTTAACAAAGTAGTCGAGCGTGCCCTTCAGGTCGCCAAAGGTGATGCCCTCGTCGACGACCAGGCCCTCGATCTGGTTGAACTGCGGCAGGTGGCAGGCATCGGCCGTGTCGGGACGGTAGACGGTGCCCGGGCAGATCATGTAGATGGGCGGCTTCTGCGACTCCATAGTGTGGATCTGCACGCCCGAAGTCTGGGTGCGCAGCAGCACGTCGGACTCGCCGTGGGCGTGAGCCTCGGGGTGCGCGACGCTGCCGGGGTTGTTGTCGACCACGTAGAAGGTATCGCGGGCCGAGCGGCTCGGGTGATCCATGGGAGCGTTGAGCGCGGTGAAGTTGTAGTAAGAGGTGTCGACCATGGGGCCGGACTCGACGGTGTAGCCGATGCCGCAGAAGATGTCCTCGGCCTCCTCGATGATTTGCTTGATCAGGTGCTGGTGGCCGATCTGCGGACGGATGCCCGGCAGCGTGATGTCGACGGCGTCGTGCTCGAGTGCGCGCTTGAGGGCGGCGGCCTTCATCTCGGTGTTTCGCTCGTCGAGCATGCCCTCGATCAGCTGGCGCATCTCGTTGGCGCGCTTGCCCATCACGGGACGATCCTCGGGGGCGAGCTTGCCCATCATGCGCATCAAGCCGGTGATACGACCCTTGCGACCGAGCAGCTCAACACGCGCAGCCTCGAGCTTGGCGGCGTCATCGGCGCCTGCGACGAGCTCCTTGGCCTCTTCCTCGAGTTTGACCAGATCATCAATCAGACTCATGTCTTCCCTTTCGTCTCTCGCGCATCCACTTGCCGCGGCGGCTGGAGCCACCCGGAGCTGCGGATGTGCGGCCCGGTTCGGTAACAAAAAAACCGCCCTCGGGCATGTGCATTGCCCAAGGACGGTTGAATTCCGCGGTACCACCTTGTTTGACCCGGCGGATGTCTGGCCCGCCGCGCCCACTCTGTGCCCCTTGTCGCGAGGCTCACGGCTTCCCTACTGGGGCTTCGCCGCCGCTGGCCGCGTGCCCGTTGAGGTCGCTGCTCGGGAGTGAACGCTTGGCCCTTGTCACCGCAGGAAGGCTCGCAGCCCATGACCTTCCCTCTCTTGCCGGCGACGCGGCGGGCAAAACCCTCTCCGTCAACGCATTGGGCTATAGGATAACACATTCTGCGTGTGCATCGCCGCGTTCCGTTTTGTTCGCACTGGGTACAAGGCAGGTAGCTGTGCAAACTGGCCGCGCGCCCACCCGAAGCGCTCGGCTCACGAGATCAAGGATATGGTATGGGAAAGAAACTCGATAAGAAGGCCGAGCCTGCAGCGGGCAAGACATCCAAAGGCATGAAGGTCGATAAGGCCGTCAAAAAATTCCGCAAGCTCGAAGGCAAGCTGTGGACTCGTGAGTACCTGCTCAAGATTGCCGAGTTTGACGGCGCGACCATTGCCCCCGCCAACGGCGCAGCAGCGCGTGCCGACGCCATGGGCACGCTTGCCGGCGAGCATCACAAGCTGCTGACCAGCGAGAAGTCCGTTGAGCTCGTACGCTCGTTAGCGCGCGAGACCGTCGCCGGCGGCAAAATCGACGACCCTCAGCTGCTCGACGAGATCCGTGTGCTCGGCCGCGATCAACGTGAGGCCAGTGCCATCCCCACCGAAGAAGCCGAGGCCTGGACCAGGCTCACCTGCGAGGCGGACGCCGTGTGGCGCAAGGCCAAGGCAGCCAACGACTGGGCGAGCTTTGAGACCTATGTGGATAGAATCGTCGCCCAACTTAAGCATCAGGCCGAGCTCATGGACCCCAAGCGCGACCCATACGATGTTTGGCTCGACCAGTACGAGCGTGGCCTTTCCGCCAAGAGCTTCGACGCGTTTTGCGATGAGGTCAAGGCCACGGTCGTTCCGCTCGTGCACGCCATCGGCGAGCGCGGCCAGCAGCCAGCTGCCGACTTTTTGCACGCCCGCGTGCCCGAGGCTGCCCAGCGCGCCATGAGCTTCGACCTTATGAAGCTCGTCGGCCTGGACCTGAACGACACCACGCTTGCCTTTACTGAGCACCCGTTTAGCGAGGGCTTTGCCGTGGGTGATGCGCGCATCGCGACGCACATCTACGAAGACGACTGCATCTCCAACGTCTACAGCATCATCCACGAGGCGGGACACACCATGTACGAGCTGGGCGTCAATCCCGCCTATGCGCGCACCTGCCTGGAGGGCGGCACCTCCATGGGCATCCACGAGAGCCAGAGCCGCTTCTTTGAGAACACCGTGGGTCGCAGTCGCGCCTTTATGGGACCGCTGCTGCAGGTACTGCGCCGTCACGCGCCCGAGGTCTACGGCGACGTCGACGAGGACACGCTCTACCGCGCCGTGAACATCGCGCAGCCGTCGCTGATCCGCACCGAGGCCGACGAGCTCACCTACCCGCTGCATATTATGGTGCGCTACCAGATCGAACGTATGCTGTTTGCCGGCGAGGCCACGGCCAAGGATATCCCCGCGCTTTGGAATCGTTTTATGGATGAGTACCTGGGCATTCCCGTTCCCGACGACACGCGCGGCTGCCTGCAGGATACGCACTGGAGCGGCGGCTCGTTTGGCTACTTCCCCACCTATGCGCTGGGCAGTGCCTACGACGCCATGTTTGTGCCGGCCATGTGCCGCGACGGCGTCGACCTTACCGGTGCCTGCGCGAGCGGCGATCTGGCACCCGTCCGTGCCTGGCTGGGCGAGCACATTTGGCAGTGGGGCCGCGCCAAGGACGCACCGGAGCTTATCGAGGGCGCATGCGGCATGGCGTTTGATGCCCGCTACTACTGCAGCTACCTGCAGGACAAGTTCACCACGCTCTACGAGCTGTAAGGCATAACCGACACGCCAACGCAAAGGGGACGCCGCGGAACCAATCCGCAGCGTCCCCTTTTTTCACCCAATAACTAGGTACCCAATGACTAGTTCGTTGACGCTAATGTCTTGGCAACGTCAGCGAAAACGACCCTAAGCGAGCAAGGTGACGTGAAATGAAAGGGCCCTGACCTTCTGGTCGCGCCCTTGAAATTGAACGTCAGATTGCCGCTTGGGGCCGTTTGCAGCGTCGAGTAGTTACGCGGTTTGGTAAAACCGCGTAACTACAGAGCCTCGAGCGCGTTGGCGATGCGCTTCATGGCGGCGTCGGCGGCGGCTTGGTCGGGGGCTTCGGCCAAAACGCGGATCACCGACTCGGTTCCGCTCTTGCGCACCAGTACGCGGCCCTCGCCTGCCAGCGCGGCCTCGGCCTCGGCGATGGCGTTCTGCACGCCCATGTTCTCGAGCGCGGCGTCCTTGTCCGCCACGTGCACGGCCACCTGCGCCTGCGGCAGCAGCTTGCACGGAGCCGTGAGCTGCGAGAGCGTCTCGCGCTCGGCACGAATCACTTCCATCACGCGCAGCGAGGTCATAATGCCGTCGCCCGTGCGCTCGATATCGCCAAAGATCGTATGGCCCGTCTGCTCGCCACCCAGGCTGTAGCCGCCCTCGCGCATCTTGGCATACACGTGACGGTCGCCCACGCCGCTGGTCACGGCGCTCAGACCGGCAAGCTCCAGCGACTTGACCAGGCCAAAGTTGCTGGCAATCGTCGGCACCACGGTACCGCCCGAGAGTCGCCCGTGCTTGTTCAGATACACGCCGCACACGTACAGGATCTGGTCGCCGTCTACCACGCGACCGCGCTCATCCACGGCCAGGCAGCGGTCGGCATCGCCGTCGTAGGCAAAGCCCACGTCCAGCCCCTGCTCCACCACGTGGCGCTGCAGGCGCTCCATATGCGTGGAGCCGCAGTCGACGTTGATGTTAAAGCCATCGGGCGCAGCATTGATCACGCGCACGTCGGCGCCCAGCGCGTCAAACACCGGCTTGGCCACCGAGGAAGCCGAGCCGTTGGCGCAGTCAATGCCGATCTTGACGCCCTGCAGCGAAAAGTTCGCGCTGGCGATGAGCGAAGCAATGTAGCGGTTGCGGCCCTGCATGTAGTCCACCGTGGCGCCGATGTGATTGCCCGTTGCCAGCGGCACCTCGCTCTTGCCATCGATATAGTCCTCGATGAGCTCCAGCACGTCCTCGTCCATCTTAAAGCCGTCGCTGTTGACGAGCTTAATGCCGTTATCGCAAAACGGGTTGTGGCTCGCACTGATCATGATGCCGCAATCGAAGCAGCCCTCCACGGCCTGATGCGCCACGCCCGGCGTGGGGATCACGTGCAGCATATAGGCGTCCGCACCGCTCGCGACCAAGCCACTCACCAGCGCCGCCTCAAACATATAGCTCGAGCGACGGGTGTCCTTGCCCACGATGACGCGCGCCTTGCGCTCGCGGTTGGCGCCGTAATACCAGCCCACAAAACGGCCAATCTTATAAGCGTGCTCTACCGTCAGCCCAACGTTGGCCTCACCGCGAAAGCCGTCGGTGCCAAAGTACTTCATGCGCTCTCCTTACAAAATAGGGGCGGACAGATTGCCTGTCCGCCCCAAAATGGTACTCGATTATCTGCGCTACCAGAAAAACCCTACGCCGACGCGCTGTCGCGAGCCGCCTGGCATGTAGGAGTCTGACGCAGCGTAAGCGGCTTGTCCCCCGCCTCGGCCGACGTGGTCAGCGTATACGTGATCGTCGTCGTCTCGCCAGCATGCAGGTCAACGGTACCCGAATAGAAGGGGATTCCATGCCACGTAGCGGCGCCAAGACCAAACTGGGTACCCTCAACCGTAAGGTCACTGATGTTGCCACCCGTCGGGGCAAACAACGAGACATTCAGGCGTTCGTCGTCGCGCGCGGCATCGGGTGCGCTCGCCGCAACGTAGTCGGGCAGCTTGCCAGCCTCCTCCTGCGTCATGATGTTCGTCAGGGTAACGGTGATGCGATACGAGCACGTGCCGTCACCGTTCTTGATGCCCTGACCAATCTGCGTATCGGCGTTCAGATACCAGTCGAGCTTGGAGAAGCTCAGGTTGTTAAAGTAAACGCCGGCAACGGGATCGGCACTCGGATCATCCGGATCGGGCAGCGAAGCGTCAATGCCCGTCTCTTTGATGGCATTCTGCTCATCATCGTTTCTCATCCACGCGATCAGGCGGCCCTCTTCGGCACCGTGCTCAACGGCGCTGACAAGCTTCGTAACATCGACATCGCCGATACCGCCAAGGATCTTGTCGAAGGCAGCGCTGGCGACAGATGCAAAGATGCCGTCCGACTCCTCGACCGGATAGTTCCAGTACACATCGTGCATGAGGACCTTTGCGGCATTGGTGCCGTCGACAACCGTTCCGTCGGGCAGCGACACGTTACCGACCAGGCCCAGCAGATACTGCAGGAACACCGGGTCGATACCGATGACGCCATCAACGTCCTGTCCATACTGGGACTTCCACAGCGCGGCGACACGCTGCGAGTTGCGGGGCCAATCAGGCGAATAGGTATTGCCCGAGTTGTACAGGTTACTGTGGTTGCCGAACAGCGCCTCATCCTCTTCGTCGACGCTCTCGACTGCCTCATCCTCGCTGAGTCCAATGCGGGGAACAAACTCGCCAATCGACATCTGGCCGTCGGTGACCGAAATCAGGCCCTGCGAACCACCAAAGCCGCCGCAAGCACGAATCTCGACGTTGTTCATGGCGTACATAAGGTAGTTGCGCGTCTGGCCGTTGGCGCCGAGCATCTGGGGAAGGACGGGGGCGACCTTCTCCGCCGCGTCAACCGCGCCGTTGAGGGTGGCAAAGCCGTCCTTGGCCTTATCGACCAGCTCGGTCACCTGGGAAATATGAGTATCGCCAATGCCCTGGACCTTCTCGTTGGCGCTCTTGAACACCTTCGAGCTGCTGGAAAGCGAATCGGCGACCGCCTGCAGCGCGGACACGTTAATCATGCCGTCCTGGAACAGCTTGCCGGGCGTAGCCTGCGAAAGGTTATCGGCCATGGGAACCAGCGCATTGCTCGAGACATCGGACAGGGCATCAATCATGGTGCGGGCCGCATTGATATCGCTGCCATACACCGGGATAAACGAAGCCGCCGCCCACAGCGGGCTCGAGGTCTCCGCCTTCATGCTGTCGCAAAGCTCATCAATCTTCTTCGCGTCGTCAGGCAGCGTCGAAAAATCGCCCGACGTGACCTTGTCCTTAAGGCCACCGACAATCTCGACGGCCTCCTTCGCTTCGCTCTTTACGGTCTTTGCCGAGTTAAGCAGCATAAAGCCGCTTGCGCCAAGCGCAACGAGAAGCACCGCGACTACAGCGGCAATAATGGCGCCGGTGTGACGCTTTTTGCGTTCGCCCTTGCGATGGCGATGACGGACCAGACCGTCAGAGGTCGAACTCGACGAAGCGTCGCTACCGTAGTTCAAGCCAAAATCGTAATAATCTTCCTTGGAACCCGAGCCCGCAAACTCGGCACCGCTATCATCCAGGCGGGCGAACGTGCCAGTCTCGGAGGCACCGGTGTAAATCGTGCCAAGGTTACCCGTAAGCCCCGCGCCACCGGCAGAGGGAGTATTGTTGGCGGCCTTGCCGGCATTAACGTTGCCGGCGGCATTTGCGGCGTTGGCAGCACCTGCGTTGTTCGCAGGTACCGAAGGAGCCCCGCTCGGCTGCGACGCGGAGGTTGCACCGCCCGCAAAGACATTCCCTCTTGCACGGCCGGTCTTTTTCGCCTTTTGAGACTGCTCGTACAGAGCGGTAAACATCGCCGTCTCGCCCGGGGACACGCGCTTACTGGAACCGCCCTGTCCAGCGCCGCCCGGCGTGCCGGCCTTACCAGCCCCGTTCGGACGCGGCGGAACTGCAGGACGGCCGTTATCGCTGCCCTTAAAGTGATTACCAGCCATAAAGAAATCCTCGCAATTGAGTCGCAATGAAAAAATCCATAACGTTACTAGTTTATGGCATTTTGAGCATCGACAGCTAAACTCCAGACACGGACGTCAATTGGCGAAAATGCGGCACAACACCTTTTCTGTCTTGGCGGCGGCGCCAGCTACACCGTGAGGAACATCATCACGATGATCATGGCAAAGCCGATAAGGTCGGTCGGCAAAAACACCGTGCCCAGCATAACGGCGCTGGTGATGGTCGCCGAAACCGGCTCCACAGTTCCGATGAGGCTCGCACGCACCGAGCCGATGTCCTTAACGCCCTGCATATAGAGCATGTAAGCAAAAAACGAGCCGATAACCACGAATACCGCGAGCGCCTCGACGCCGGCAGCGTCGAGTGCCGGCATATGCGCCCAAGGCTGCACGAAGACGCACGAGACCACGCCCGCCGTGAGCATTGCCGAGCCCGTGACGATGGGGCTGCCGTATTCGGGCAGGATCTTGGCGGGAATCACCGCCATACACGCGGCGCTGACCGCACACATAAGACCTGCTGCCAGGCCAAGCGGCGAGATATTCAGGCTGGTGGGGTCGCCGCCGGTGGCGATTAAAAAGGTTCCACCCAGAGCCAGGCCAATGCCGATGACTTCGCGAGTACGCGGCATGCGGCGATCGATCACGCAGGTGTAGCCCATGATGATAACGAGCTGCAGGCACTGGAGCACCGTCGCGGTTCCGGCGTTCGTCAGGCGCACGGCCGAAAGATAGCAAAACTGGTTGAACAGCAGGCCAAAGGCGGTAAAGAGCAGCAGCTGCTTGCGATCGGCGGGTGTGGTCCAAAGCTTGACCAGGCGTGCGCGGTCGCGCGTAACAACCACAGTCATAAAGAGCAGGCCGGCGAGAATCTGCCGTATGCTCATAAGCCACAGCGTATCGACATGGTAGGTATCGAACAAAAAACTCGCGCTGGTACCCGAGAAACCCCAAAACGAACCGCCCACCAGCGTGGCTAAAACACCCGTGATCATCTTGCGCGTCTGGGCGTCGTTGAGACGGTCGCGCCAGGCGCGACGGGTGCTGCGGCTGAGCTCGTCGGTGCCCTCGGGCACATCAATGTTCGATATATCGGTCATCGGCACCGAAGCCCCTGCGCCTTCGACCTGCTCGACACACTCTTTGCTCATTCCACTCCCCCGAAACAGCCTGGAAACAATTCGGCTTACCTTACCACGGCGAAGGCACCAGCCGGAGGCTTGTCCGCTTATCGGTAGGACAATTCCGCAGGCGTCTTTCCATAGCTCGATACCGCAATGGCCTTGCATTAGTCGACAGCCAAATCGCGGCAGCAGACTCCTTTGAAATGGATACGACAAAGCCCCCGAATTCCACAATGTAAGCGATTTTTAAAAATGTTCTTGCCACCGAGTTCAGGCTCCGTTATATTATCCCTTGCGCACTTGCGCACCCTTGATCGGGCGTTTAGCTCAGGGGGAGAGCGCTTCCCTGACACGGAAGAGGTCAGAAGTTCAAATCTTCTAACGCCCACCAAATGTTCGCAGCTCAGAGGCTATGTCCTCTGGGCTGTTTTGTTTTATGTCGCCAAATCCACTGGCAGCTCCAATAACCATTCCAATCGAGGCTAATACCGCCTCTACATAACCGGCAATTATCCCGGCAGACCCCAAGCCGCTTCGGTATCGTCGGCAATTACCCCCGCCACGCCCAAAGTCGCCCAGACAACCCCGGGGATCGCCCCGACCAACCCCCAAAATCGCCCAAACAGCCTTGGCGACCGCCCAATCTGTCCTTCATAAGCCTCGCGGCCACATCCGGATAACCTTCCCATAATCAGGTCTAATACTTTTCCCGAGAAGTGAACGACCTTATTTGGACCCCCGAAGCACCCACACTTTTTGAAGCCAAAACCGCAGCATTCGAATGACAAAACTGCAGGAAATAAGCCACCAAAAGTGTCGATGTTTCGGGGGTCCGTTTTGACTCGTTCACTTCTCGGGAAAAGTATTAGACCTGACAATGAGGCCCTTGGTCCCACGCCTAGCAACCGCCCCTACCAATGTTGACGCGCCTCTATAACGGTCTGCCATAGCTTAAACCGCTTCGCTTCGACGCGCTTGAGGGCAAAGTATCGCTGTTCCTCGCTCATGGGCTTGTTAAAGATGGATCGCTTGTTCCGATGCAGCTTCCGTCGGATGCGTTCGCACAGCCGGATGAGCTTGTCGTAGTCATTTGCCTGGTCAGTTGTCACAGTGAAGTGTGCCACGCCGCTCAACAGCTCCAACTCGTTGCGGCGCTCAGCATCCTTGTAAATCTTCTCGCGTCCGTCATGAATGGCATCGCTGTCGTAATCGACCATCGCGGTCAGCACCTCTGGCAGCAGCCCGGCCCTTACTTTTTCCATGCCCACCTCAACTTTAGCCGTAAGCGTTATGTCGGGCGTGCGCTCCAGCACGCGGAGCTTGCGATTGCGCCCGTCATTGTATCCATCGCGAATGAAGACCTTCTTGTTGAGTTCGGCCTTGCCCAATGCATA